>JAKFXJ010000404.1 GCA_021731425.1 Limnohabitans sp.
GCAAGCCGACCGCCAATCCGGCCGCGCCAAATAAAAGTCCGCACCATGCGCATCTCTGAGCGAGCCGAGCGGATCGAGCCCTTTTGGGTGATGGAAGTGGCCAAAGCTGCTTCGCAAAAAGCCCGCGAAGTCGCGCACACCGACCGGCATGTGGTGTTCCTGAACATTGGCGAGCCCGACTTCACCGCTCCGCCCCGCGTGCAAGCCGCTGCACAAGCAGTCGTCGCCTCCGGCCAAACCCAATACACCCCTGCTCTGGGCTTGGACGCCCTGCGCCAGGCCATCAGCGGCTGGTACGCGCAGCGCTTTGGTGTGCAGGTGCCCGCTAGCCGCATTGTGGTCACCGCGGGCGCATCGGCCGCATTGCAATTGGCGTGTTTGGCACTGATCGACCAGGGCGATGAAATCCTCATGCCCGACCCGAGCTACCCCTGCAACCGCCACTTTGTGAGCGCCGCCGAGGGCACTGCGGTCCTGGTGCCCACCACGGCCGAAGAGCGCTTTCAATTGAGCGCAGCCAAAGTGGCCGACGCTTGGGGCCCCAACACCCGAGGCGTTTTGCTGGCCTCGCCTTCCAACCCTACTGGCACCTCGATCGAGCCGGCCGAGTTGGCCCGCATCATCGATGTGGTGCGCGGCCGTGGCGGCATCACCCTGATCGACGAGATTTACCTCGGCCTGAGCCACGACGACCAGTTTGGCCAAAGCGCCCTGGCCTTGGGCGACGACGTGATCAGCATCAACAGCTTCAGCAAATACTTCAACATGACCGGCTGGCGCTTGGGCTGGCTGGTGGTGCCCGAGCAGCTCACGCCCGTGCTGGAGCGCCTGGCTCAAAACCTGTTCATTTGCGCGAGCAGCGTGGCCCAGCATGCGGCCCTGGCCTGCTTTGAGCCGGAGAGCCTCACCGAATACGAACGCCGCCGCGCCGAGTTCAAAGCGCGGCGCGACTACTTCATTCCAGCCCTGAACGATTTGGGCTTGACCGTGCCCGTGGCCCCCGATGGCGCGTTTTACGCCTGGGCCGACTGCACGGCGGCTTGCCAAAAGTTGGGCCTCAAGGACAGCTGGGAATTTGCCTTTGCCGCCCTGGAAAACGCCCATGTGGCCATCACACCCGGGCGAGACTTTGGCACCTACCAAACCGCTCGCTTTGTGCGATTTTCCACCGCCAACTCGATGGCTGAGTTGCAAACCGCCATCGCCCGACTCAAAGCCTGGATGCAGCCATGAACAGCAGCAACCTCAACTCCAGCGTTTTTGAACACCCGATCCGCATCTATTGGGAAGACACTGATGCGGGCGGCATCGTGTTTTATGCCAACTACCTCAAGTTTTTTGAACGCGCCCGCACCGAATGGCTGAGGGCCTTGGGTTTTGGGCAGCAGGTGCTGCGCGATCAATCGGGCGGCATGTTTGTGGTGAGCGAGACTGCCGTTAAATACCACTCACCCGCCCGCCTGGACGACACCCTGGTCGTGACCGCCGAGCTGCAAACCGGCGGCAAAGCCAGCCTGACCATTGCCCAGCGTGCCTTCCTGCGCACACCGGGCCAATCAGACAAAATCCTGGCAGAAGGCACCATTCGCCTGGGCTGGGTTGACAGCATCACTTTAAAACCTGGCCGAATCCCGGCCCCTGTTCTGGAAGCACTGAAATGAACCAAGACATGTCCATCGTCTCGCTGCTGCTGCACGCCAGTTTTGTCGTGCAACTGGTGGTGCTGATTTTGCTCAGCATTTCGGTCGCCAGCTGGGCCGCCATTGTGCGCAAAATCACGGCCATCAAACGCATCAAAAACCTCAACGAAGAGTTTGAGCGCGTGTTTTGGTCGGGCACCAGCCTGAACGAGTTGTTCAACGCGGCCAGCCATAACGCCAAATTGTCCGGCCCCATGGAGCGCATATTTGCCAGTGGCATGCGCGAGTACCAAAAACTGCGTGAGCGACGCATCACCGACCCCGGCACCTTGCTCGATGGCGCACGCCGCGCCATGCGGGCCAGCTTCCAGCGCGAAATGGATGTCGCCGAATCCCAACTGGCCTTTCTGGCATCCGTGGGCTCCATCTCCCCCTATGTGGGCCTGTTTGGCACGGTGTGGGGCATCATGCACGCCTTCACCGGGCTCGCCAGTTTGCAGCAAGTAACTTTGGCGGTGGTGGCACCAGGCATTGCCGAAGCGCTGGTCGCCACGGCCATTGGCCTGTTTGCCGCCATACCCGCCGTGCTCGCCTACAACCGCTTCTCACACGACGTGGACCGCATCGCCATCAAGCTGGAAACCTTCATTGAAGAGTTCTCGAACATCCTGCAACGCAGCTTGGGCTCGGTCAACCCAGGCAACTCGGCTTCGGGCCATTGAGGGAGACCGGTATGCCCGCTGTTTCATCCCGCGGCCGTGGACGCCGCACCATCTCCGAAATCAACATGGTGCCCTTCATCGACGTGATGCTGGTGCTCCTCATCATCTTCATGGTCACGGCCCCCATGATCACGCCCAGCATGGTGGACCTGCCCAGTGTGGGTAAAGCAGCCAAACAACCCGACCAAGTGGTACAGGTGGTGATCCAGAAAGACGAACGTCTGGAACTGGTGAGCAACGGCAAGACCGACAGCGCCACCTTGGGCTCTGTCGCCGCCAGTGTCAAACGCCTCGTGGGTGAGGGCACCAACACCGCCGTGGTCATCAGTGCAGACCGCACCGTCCAATACGAAACCGTGGTCAAGGTCATGGACAGCCTGCAGCGGGCTGGCGTCGCCCGTGTGGGCCTGTCTGTGCAGCTGGCCCCCTGAAAGACAACAACGTGAGCAACACGCCCACCCCTAACATGGAGTTCGCGCCACCGGCACCGCCGGGCATGGGCCGTGCCTGGGTGGTGGCCGGTATTGCACACCTGGCCTTGTTCTTGGCCTTGGGCCTGGCCACAGCCTGGAAAACCCAGCCTCAAACCGTTCAGGCCGAAGCCGAGCTGTGGTCGGCAGTGCCCCAAGCAGCCGCCCCCAAACTGCAAGAACCACCGCCACCTCCCCCCGAACCTGAGCCGCCACGCGAGCCACCCCCACAACCC
>JAKFXJ010000269.1 GCA_021731425.1 Limnohabitans sp.
ACACAAACCCAAACACAAACCCCATCCACAGCGCCTGCGCCCCCCTCCGCTACCACCAGCATCCCGGCCGCCAGCGACGCCGTCGCGCTGCGCCAGCGCCTGGTCACCAGCCGCGCCGCAGAAAACCTGTTTTGGATGGGCCGCTACACCGAGCGCACCGAAAACACCTTGCGCCTGGTGCGCCTGAGCCTGGAAATTTTGGGCAGCGAGAACCAGAACCTGCCCTGTTTGCTGAACTTCATCTCCCGCATGGCCACACGCCATGGCCTGGTGCGGGCCGGTGTACCTGCTGCAGCGCAAGCGCACCGCGTCTTCGAGCGCTCCTTGATTGCAGGACTGTGGGACCAGGAAATGGCCACCAGCGTGGGCTTCAACTTGCGATCGGTGCGCTTGGCCGCGGCTTCGGTGCGCGAGCGCCTTTCACCCGAACACTGGCGCTTGCTGGAACAGGCCGAATCGCGCTTTTTCCAGTGGGTCAAAACACCCGCCACGCCCCAGCCCGCGCCAGACGCCCTGCCCGACACCGTGGCGGTGCAGCGGCTGTTGGCCGACACCAGCCAGATGCTGGCAGCCCTCACAGGCGCACAAACCGACCGCATGAGCCGCGACGACGGCTGGCGCTTGCTCTCTATGGGGCGACACATCGAGCGACTGGAATTTTTGTCGCACACCCTCAGCGAAGCCGTGCAGCTGGGCCTGATCGAAGAGCAAGCCGGGTTTGACGCCGTGCTCGATTTGTTTGACAGCACCATCAGCTTCCATGCCCAGTACCAGCAAAGCCGCACGCCCCAGGCCCTGATGGACCTGCTGGTGACGGACCCGGACAACCCCCGCTCGCTGGGCTTGGTGGCGCACACCTTGCGATCGCGCTTGAAGCGCATGGGCCACCTGGCCGATGGGGCGACCTTGCCTCTGGCGGAGCGCCTGCCCGCGCTGATCGAGTTAAGGCCCGAGGCCCTGTGGCCCTTGGACGCCGCACGGGGGGCGAGTTCGAGCACCGCCGCCCCTGTGGTGAATCAGCCCCTGCCCTTGCAGGCCACACTCGGCCAATGCCAAAGCGCTGCCCGCAAGGTTTCGGACCGGCTGTGCAGTCTGTTTTTCACGCACAGCGGCGAAGCCCGCTACAGCGTGGGCGCTGGAAGTTCAAGGCACAAGGCATAAGACACACCATGCGCTTGGCCATCACGCACGACACCCGCTACCGCTACAGCCCCTCGGTGCAAACCGCGCAGCATGTCGCCCATCTGCAAGCGGCCGACACACCCTGCCAAACCGTGCTACGTCACAGGATGGAGATCTCGCCCGAGGCGTCGGTGCAGCACAGCATCGACGCCTTTTTGAACCACCGCGCTTATTGGGCTTTGACACACCCGCACGAGGGCCTGAGCGTGCGGGGCTACACCGAGGTCGAGACCCGCGCCATCGCCCCCATCGCACCTGCCAGTGCCCAGCAAAGCTGGGAAGCCGTGCGCGAGCATTTTCGCTACCGGGGTGGCCAAGCCGGTGATGTGCATGCGGGTTTGGTCTTTGGCTCGCACCATGCGCCGGTGCACACTGCCTTTGCGGACTATGCGCAAAGCTGTTTCACACCCGGGCGGCCTCTCATGCAAGCGGCCCAGGCCCTCACGGCCCACATGCACCGCGATTTCCATTACGAAACGGCCAGCACCGACATCAACACCCCCGCCCTTGAGGCACTGCACAACAAACGGGGCGTTTGCCAGGACTTTGCTCACATCTTGGTGGCTTGCCTGCGCTCACTGGGCTTGCCAGCCCGCTATGTGAGCGGCTACCTGCTCACCCAGCCGCCACCAGGCCAGCCCCGCTTGGTGGGCAGCGACGCCTCGCACGCTTGGGCTTCGGTGTACCTGCCCGAGCTGGCCAGCCACGCCTGTCAAGGCTGGTTTGACCTGGACCCGACCAACGACCGTTGCGGCCTGGCCAGCCCGGGCGAGGACTATGTACGCCTGGCCGTGGGCCGAGATTTTGCCGATGTATCGCCCCTGCGTGGCGTGTTACAAGGCGGCGGCTCGCACACCCTCGAGGTCGCGGTCACGGTCGCCCCTCTAGACGCGTGATCTGATCATCCAATGTCGCAGGCCATACACAGGCGCCTTCGGCGACAATGTATTTTTTTGCAATGCCTGCGCAAGCGGGCGTCCACCTTCAACGAGCGAACGAGACCACCACCATGAGCGTTTACGACCAACTCAAAGCCCTGAACATCGAGCTGCCCCCCGTGGCCGTGCCCGCAGCCGCCTATGTGCCTTTTGTGCAGACCGGCAACCTGGTTTTTCTGTCTGGCCACATCGCCAAAAAAGACGGCAAAGTCTGGGCCGGGCAGCTGGGCAAAAACACCACCACCGCCGAAGGACAGCAAGCCGCCCGCGCCGTCGCGATCGACCTGATGGGCACACTGCATGCGGCCGTGGGTGACCTGAACAAGGTCAAGCGCATTGTCAAAGTGATGAGCCTGGTCAACTCGACCGGCGACTTCACCGAGCAGCACCTGGTGACGAACGGCTGCAGCGAACTGCTGGGCCAAGTCTTTGGACTGCAAGTGGGCGCACATGCCCGCAGCGCCTTTGGCGTGGCGCAAATCCCCATGGGCGCTTGTGTCGAGATCGAGATGATTGCCGAAATTGGCTGATCTGCGGCCATGCCCATTGAGCTGAACAAAGAGGACCGCGCTCAGGCCATTGCCAGCATCGAGCGCTACTTCGAGGTCAATTTCGAGCAAAAGATCGGCAACATTTCTGCCGGTGCCCTGCTCGGCTTTGTCCTGGAAGAAATTGGCCCCAGCATCTACAACCGCGCCGTGAGCGACGCCAAAGAGCGCATGCTCATGCGCGTGGAAGACCTGGAATACGAAGTTCGTGCGGACGAATTCCAGTATTGGCAAAAGTTCAAACCCCGCAAACCTTGAAGACATCCCTGATGGCTTTTAAAGCCTGAATTGCTCAATACCCTAGGAGACTTTGATGACCCTTTCCATGTCCAGCGCCAGCCTGCCCGTGTGCACCCGCATGCTCACCAACCTGAGCCACATCC
>JAKFXJ010000308.1 GCA_021731425.1 Limnohabitans sp.
CCACGGTGTCAGTGACCCGGTTTTTTCAGAAACCGACACTCGTGCTTGGGTGGATCGTGTGGCCAAAGAAGTGCCCAACAGCGCCAATTTCGTGCGCCACTTCCCCATTCCCGGCATGAACCATTGCAGCGCAGGCCCAGCGACGGACCAGTTTGACGCCCTCACGCCTTTGGTGGCTTGGGTGGAGCAAGGCATTGCCCCTGAGCGCATCACCGCACAAGTGCGTGGGGCCGGCAATGCCGGTGGTGTGAACGCCGAGTTGCCCGCCAACTGGAGCGCACAACGCACCCGCCCTCTGTGTGCCTACCCCACAGTCGCCAAATACAAGGGCCAGGGTTCACTGGAAAATGCCGACAGTTTCACCTGCCAATAAACCGGCCCCTTTGCCCTGAATCTTTGTTTTTTGAAATCGACCATGAACGCCTACCAACCCCGCACCGACGACATGCAGTTTGTGTTTTCGAGTGTCCTGAATGCGCCCGCCCAGTTGCAAGCCTTGCCTGTCTTTGCCGAGGTGGACGCACAACTGATGCAGCAAGTGTTGGACGAAGCAGGCAAGTTCGTGGGGGAAGTCGTCGCCCCGATCAACCGCGATGGTGATGAAATCGGTGCGCAGTGGAAAGACGGCGCGGTCACCATGCCGCCAGGGTTCAAGGATGCGTACCAATCCTTCTGGCAAGCGGGCTGGCCCGCCTTGGCCGCCAGCGCCGAAGACGGCGGCCAAGGCCTGCCCACCGTCCTCGAAGCCATGCTGTACGAAATGCTGAGTGCAGCCAACCACGGCTGGACGATGGCACCGGGCTTGCTGCATGGCGCTTACGAATGCATCAAGCACCACGCCAGCGACGAACTCAAAGCGCTGTACCTGGACAAAGTCGCCACCGGCGAATGGCTGGCCACCATGTGCCTGACCGAACCGCATGCAGGTTCTGACTTGGGCCTGGCCCGGACCAAGGCCGTGCCCCTGCCAGATGGAAAGTACGCCGTCAGTGGCACCAAGATTTTCATCTCGGGCGGTGAACACGACCTCACCAACAACATCGTGCACCTGGTGCTGGCCCGGCTGCCCGACGCGCCGCCCGGCCCCAAAGGCCTGTCGCTGTTTCTGGTGCCCAAGTTCTACCCCGACGGCAGCTGCAGCCGCGTGCACTGTGACCGCATCGAAGAAAAAATGGGCCTGCACGGCAGCCCCACCTGCGTGATGCGTTTTGACGAAGCGGTGTCTTCAATCGTGGGCGAGCCGGGCAAAGGCTTAGGCGCGATGTTCGTGATGATGAACGCGGCCCGATTGCATGTGGCCCTGCAGGGCATTGGCCTCTTGGACGCCGCTTGGCAAAAAGCCGATGCCTATGCACAAGAGCGTCGCCAAATGCGTGCACCTGGCAAAGGCAAAAGCGCAGGTGAAGCCGACCTGATTGGCGAGCACCCTGCCATGCGCCGAATTTTGGATACACAACGCGCTTGGGTCGATGCCGGTCGTGTGCTGGCCTACCGCACAGCGCTCGAACTCGACCTGATCAAACACAGCCCTGATGCCGACACACAAGCAGCCGCCCAGCGCTGGTGCGCCATGGTCACGCCGGTCATGAAATCGGTGTTCACCCACCAAGCCTTCCATGGCGGCAGCGACTGCCTGCAGGTGTTTGGCGGGCATGGTTATGTGCGTGAATGGGGCATTGAGCAGATCGTGCGCGACGCCCGTGTGGCCATGATTTACGAAGGCACCAACGAGATCCAGGCGATCGACCTCTTGGTGCGCAAAGTGCTGGCTGATGGCGGCACGGGCATGAACGCTTTGCTGGACTCCATTGCAGTCGACCTGCCGGCAGGGGCCAAAGCCAGCAAAGCCCACACACCCGCACAGGCACGAGTCCAGACCCTGCGTGCCATCACGCAGCAAATCGTGCAGGCTGCATCCAAAGACGCGGCGCTGGCCTACCGGGTGGCCGACGACTATTTGCGCGCTGTGGCGCTGGTCCTGATGGACTGGGCCTGGCTGCGCATCGAAGCAGGCGTGGACGCCAGCACACCCCATGCGGATGCGCGTTGGAGGGCCCCGGCCCAGGCGCTGCGCAGCTGGGTGCTGCCTGAGTTTCAGATGCGTACCTTCATCATCGTGCAGCAGTGCGTGGCGGCATAATCCAGCCCTCATCCTTGTGCCGCCATGCCCCGTCAACCCGCCCCACCACGACCGCTGAAAACCCCGGGATCCGAAGTCACTGCGTCTGGCGCATCCGTGCAACAAGCCCCACTTGACCCTCAGCCTGCCAAGGCTCGACGGGCGCGTGCCCCCCGGGCCAAGCCCAACGCCCTCGCGTTGGACACGGTGGACTCGAGTTATTTGCAAACGCTGATGGGCTATAACGCCCGACGCGCCGCTTTGAGCATCATTGAGCTGTTTTTGGAGCGACTGGCCCCATATGGTTTGAAGCCCGTGGATTTCTCGGTGATGTCCACGATTGGCCACAACCCGGGCGTGACATCGCGCCAGCTGTGCGCCACACTCAACCTCTTGCCCCCCAACCTGGTGGGCCTGATCCAGTCGCTGGAATCACGCGGTTTGATCGAACGCAAGCCTCACCCCCATGATGGACGTGCCGTGGGTTTGCACGCCACCCCCAAAGGCCAGGCCTTGATGGTGCAAGCCGAACGAACGGCCACCGAGCTCGAAATCGAAAAAACCGCCAAGCTCACGCCAGCGCAGCGCAAAACGCTGCTGGCCTTGCTGCAAAAAATTTACCTTTGACCGCGCTCGGCCAAGAAGATGTCGATTCGGCGGTTGCGTGCACGCCCCTCGGCGGTGCCGTTGTCGGCCACAGGCTCCCGTGAGCCGCGTCCGTCGATGCTGATGCGGCTGCTGTTCACGCCCCGGCCGACCAGGTAGTTACGGGCGCTTTGGGCGCGGTTGACCGACAGCGGATTGTTGATGGCATCGCTGCCGGTGCTGTCGGTGTGGCCCACGATGCGCACTTCCATGCTGGTTTGCTGGCTCAGGCCCTGCGCAAACTGGTCCAAAATGGGACGGCGTCCCATTTTGGACCAGTT
>JAKFXJ010000192.1 GCA_021731425.1 Limnohabitans sp.
CCCGGTGGCCGTGCTGCGCCGCCCGGCGCTTGCGCACAACTTGGCTTGGATGCAGGCCTTTGTGCAGCGCAAAGGGGTGGCCTTGGCCCCGCACGGCAAGACCACCATGTCGCCCGAGTTGTTTCGCATGCAGCTGCAAGCCGGGGCCTGGGGCCTGACCTTTGCCAACGTGCACCAGCTCAGTGTGGGCCTGGCCGCAGGCGCACAACGCGCCATCATCGCCAACCAGTTGGTGTCGGACGCCGACCTGGACGGCTTGGACTTGTTGCTCAACCAGTACCCACAAGCGCGTGTCTGGTTTTTGGTCGATTCGCTGGCGCAGTTGCGAACCTTGGCCGACTGGGGCGCAAGGCGCGGTCAGCCGCGATGCTGGGATGTGCTGTTGGAGTTGGGCATCGCGGGCTACCGCACAGGCTGTCGCACCCACGCACAGGCCCTGGCTTTGGCTCAGGCCATGGCCGAGTCGGGTGTGGTTCGCCTGGGCGGGGTGGAGTGCTACGAGGGTGGGCTGGGTCAATGCGACAGTGCTCACGACATCGAGGCCGTGAGTGCGCTGGTGCGCAGCGTGCAGGCGCTGGTGCATCAAATCGATGAACAGCACCTGTGGGGCGGTGATGAGGTTTTGTTGTCGGCCGGGGGCTCGGCGGTGTTCGATTTGGTGATCCCCATGCTCAAAACCCAGGTCAAGAGCCGCCCGGTGCAAGGCGTGTTGCGTTCGGGCTGTTACGTCACGCACGACCATTGGAACTACGCCCGCTACCTCAAGCTGGTACAAGCGCGTGAGGGCTTGAATGCATCGCTGTTGCCAGCGCTGGAAGTCTGGGCCAAGGTGCAGTCCGTGCCCGAGCCGGGGCTGGCCATTTTGACGGCGGGTCGGCGCGATCTGTCCTTTGACCAGTGCATGCCCATGCCGGTGCGATGGGCGGCACGCGGGCACAGCGGAGCAGGCGCCATGCAGGCCACGCCCGAGTCTTGGAAAGTCAAAGCGCTCAGCGACCAGCACGCCCACATGGTGTTTGATGCCCAAGGCGTCTGGCCACAGGTGGGCGACCGCGTGGCCCTGGGTATTTCTCACCCCTGCACCACTTTCGACAAATGGCGCTGGATGGCGATCATCGAAGACGATGGGCGCATCAGCGGGGCGATCAGCACGCATTTTTGAATGTTGAACCCGTGAGCCACAAAAAAAGGCCGCCACGCCTGACGAGCGTGGCGGCCTTTTAGAAAGCTCACTTCAAACCGTTCAAGGCCTCGGCCGGGTAGCCGGGGCGGGTTTTGCAGTCTTCGATGTACTGCGCAATGATCGCTTCGTAGCTGGCATCGGCACGCAGGCCCAGCGCGTGCGCCCGCTCGAAGGTGCAGCCCTTGGCCCAGTTGTCCACGATGGCGGCGATGCGTTCGTCCTTCTCGAAGGTCACCCGTGCACGCACGGCAGGGCCGGCCACTTTTTCAAGGGCCGCCAGCATGTCGCTGACCTTCACGTTCAGGCCCGGCAGGTTCAGCGCCATGCGGCCACCAAAGGCTTCACGGCTGGCCTCGAACACGGTGATCAAGCCATGCACGGTGTTGCCGGGCGAAGAGATGGGGTGCGACACATGGGCGTCCACCGGGCAGGTGGTGGCGGTGCCCGCCAAAGGCTCACGGATGATGCCGCTGAAGAAAGAGGACGCTGCGCCATTGGGTTTGCCGGGGCGCACGGCCACCGTCATCAGGCGGGCGGCGCGGCCGTCGATGTAGCCCTTGCGGGTGTAGTCGGCCACCATGTACTCGATCATCAGCTTGTGTGTGCCGTAAGACGTTTGGGGCGTGGGCAAGGTGGTGTCGGCCACCAGCGCAGGCATGGGGTTGGCCGCGTCAGGGCCGAACACGGCGACCGAGCTGGCAAACACCAGGCGGGACACTTTGCCCGAAGCCCGGATGCTGTCGAGAAGCAATCGCGAGCTGTCCACGTTGGAGCGCAGGCCTAGGTCAAAGTCCAACTCGCACTCGCCCGACACGGCAGACGCCAAGTGGAACACGCCATCAAAACCGCTCTTGAACAAGTCGCCTTGCTCCAGCATCGGGCCTGCATGGCCCTTGACGCGCGGGTCGGCCAGCAAATCTGCGGGGGCGGGGAAGAGGTCGGCAATCACCACTTCGGTGACGGTCTGGCCGCTGAGTTGGCCTTTTTTCAAAATCTCTCGGGCCAGTCGTGCACCCAAAAATCCGGCACCGCCGGTGATCAAAATACGCATGGTGTTTCCTTGGAAATCAGTGGTTGTCTTTGGGCACGGCCGCGCCACGCTGGCCGACCAAGAAGTCCATGTCCGCGCCTTCGTCGGCTTGCAGCACATGGTCGATGTAGAGCTTCCAGTAGCCCGAGTTCATGGCGGGTGCGGGCTTTTCCCACAGGGCCAAGCGGCGGGCCAGTTCTTCGTCGCTGATGAGCAGCTGCAGCTTGCGCTCGGGCACATTGAGTTCAATCATGTCGCCGTTTTGCACCACGGCCAAGGGGCCGCCTGCGGCTGCTTCGGGCGTGGTGTGTAACACCACGGTGCCGTAGGCTGTGCCGCTCATGCGGGCGTCCGAGATGCGCACCATGTCGGTGATGCCTTTGCGCAGCACCTTGGGTGGCAGCGGCATGTTGCCCACCTCGGCCATGCCGGGGTAGCCCTTGGGGCCGCAGTTCTTGAGCACCAAAATGCAATTCTCGTCCACGTCCAGGCTCTCGTCGTCGATGCGTTTGTGGAAATCGTGGCTGTCTTCAAAGACCACGGCGCGGCCGGTGTGCACCATGAGAGCAGGTGTGGCCGCGCTGGGTTTGATGACCGCGCCGCGGGGTGCCAGGTTGCCACGCAAGATGGCGATGCCTGCTTTTTCCTTGAAAGGCGCTTCAAAAGTTTTGATCACGCGCGGGTCGTAATTCACAGCACCTGCGATGTTCTCGCTCACCGTCTTGCCGCTCACCGTGACGATGTCTTTGTGCAGCAGGTGTTCGATCTCTTTCATGACCACCGGCAGGCCACCGGCATAACAGAAGTCTTCCATCAGGTGCTCGCCAGAC
>JAKFXJ010000284.1 GCA_021731425.1 Limnohabitans sp.
GGCCCGGTGCACCCGATCAATGCGTGGCCTTCTTGTTCGGCTCCGAGCGCTTTGGCATGAAAAACGAGGACGTTTACCGCTGCCATGTGGCGCTGTCGATCCCCACCAATCCACAGTTCGGCTCGCTCAATCTGGGCTCGGCCATTCAGGTCATCGCCTACGACTGGCGGGTCGCTTTGGGTGGCTTTCCGGTGCAGGACGCGGTGCCGCCCACTGACAAGGCCGACGCACAGCAGCTGGCGGGCATGCTCACGCATTGGGAGCAGGCCCTGACGGACATTGGCTTTTTAGACCCGGTGGCGCCCAAAAAACTCATGCCCCGCTTGAACCAGTTGTTCAACCGGGCTGACCTGAGCCCAGAAGAAATCCACATCCTGCGCGGGGTGGCCAAGGCGATGATCCAGACGGCCAGTGGTAAGCGATAGACTCAGGGCCTATGTTTTCTCGCCTTCGCTCCGATATCCAATGCATCCTTGACCGGGACCCCGCAGCACGCACCGCTTGGGAGGTGCTGTCCTGCTACCCGGGCTTGCACGCTTTGGTGTTGCACCGCCGGGCGCACTGGTGCTGGAACCACGGGTTCAAGTGGCTGGGGCGTTTCATCTCGCACATTTCGCGTGGGCTCACGGGTATCGAGATCCACCCCGGCGCCAAGATCGGCGAGCGCGTGTTTTTTGACCATGCCATGGGTGTGGTGGTGGGTGAGACAGCCGAGATTGGTGACGGTTGTACGATTTACCAAGGCGTGACACTGGGCGGCACATCGCTGTACAAAGGTGCCAAACGCCACCCCACACTCGGCAAAGACGTGGTCGTGAGCGCCGGGGCCAAGGTGCTGGGTGGTTTCGAGGTGGGCGATGGCGCCAAGATCGGCAGCAATGCGGTGGTCATCAAGCCTGTGCCTGCCGGGGCCACGGCGGTGGGCATTCCGGCACGCATCATCCCGTCCAAGGTGGGTGAGAGTGCCGATGTGTCGGGCACTGAGCGCAAGTTTAACGCCTATGGCATCACCCAAGACGATGACCCGGTGAGTCAGGCTTTGCGTGGTTTGATTGACAACGCCGCGGGGCAGGAACACCAGATCGCCATGATCTGGAAAGCGCTGGAGCAGTTGTGTGCCCAGCAGCAGCTGGCCATGCCCGGTGATGCGGCCACACGCGAGACCTTTGAGGCGGACAAGTTCAACCAGCTGCTGGACAAGTAAGCGCGATCAAGGCGCTAGGCGAACGTCCTGCGAAGCCTGGGTGTTCAGGATGACTCTTGCAACAAGGCGGCCGCTGCCATCAGCGCTTTGCGGCGCTCGTGCAGGCTGCGCCAACGTTGTTGGGCTTCGGGGTCTTGCCCGGTGCTGGCCTGGGTCAGGGCTTCGGTCTCGAGCTGCTTGAGGCGGTCGACCATCAGCAGGGTGAGCAAGCGGCGCAGTTCTTGGCGGGCTTCTTGTGGGTCGGGCGGGGTGGCGTCTTCGCTCCCGGCCACGGCATTGAGTTTGTCTTGCGCCATCCAGCGGGTGGCATCGTCTGCAAAAGGCTGGCCTTGCATGTGCTCGCGCAAGGTGGACCAGCCCAAAGCCCCTTGTTCATGGAATTGCGATTCGAGCCATGCAAACAGTGGGCCGTGCGGCGCGGGCAGGGCACACAGCATGGCGTGGTCTTCGCCTGCCAGCGTTTCCCACAGCGCCATATTGCCCAGCAGCAGGCGGGCGGCGTGGTCGGCTCTGCTTGCGGGCACGGTGCGTGGGCCGGTGTAGACCGGGGGCTGCTCGCGTTTGTATTTGCTGTTGCCAAATTTGCTGCCCGGCGTCCAGTTGGGATTTTTGTTTTTCCAGTGGCTGTTGCCGTTGGACGGCGCAAACGTGTTGGCACCCGACCAGGCTGGCGGCTCGCCGTAGTGCGGCTCAAACTGGGGGTAGTCGTCATGCCCAGCGCTGGCCGCCTGGCTGAAGGCCGCGTTGGGCGCTTGGGGGGCGGCTGTGGCCGCATTGCGTGCCGCAGGTGCAAAGCGCTGGTCACTGGCCGCTTGCTGGCCCCACAGTTTTTCAAGACCCGCGGTTTCCAGCTGGATGAGTTGCGCCAGCTCTGACAGCAATTGCTGCTTGAGTGCGCCGTCGGGCAAAAGCTGCCACAGCGGTCGGGCCTGGCTGGAGAGGCGTGCGCGACCTTCGGCGGTTTGCAGATCACAGTCTGCACTGGACGCTTCGATCAAAAAGCGCGACAGCGGCATGGCTTGCTTGATCTGCTCGGCAAAAGCCTCTTGGCCAAACTCGCGCACATAGCTGTCGGGGTCGTGCTCGGCGGGCAAAAACAAAAACTTGATGCTGCGCACATCGGTGGCGTAGGGCAGGGCGCCGTCGAGTGCCTTGCGGGCAGCGCGGCGGCCCGCGCCGTCGCCGTCAAAGCTGAAGACGACCGAGTCGGTGAAGCGGAACAGCTTTTGCACATGGTCGGGTGTGCAGGCCGTTCCCAGCGTGGCCACGGCGTTGGCAAAGCCCAGTTGCGCCAAGGCCACCACGTCCATGTAGCCTTCGGTGACCAGCACGTAGCCTGCGCTGTGCAGGGCCTCTCGGGCTTCGTACAAGCCATACAGCTCGCGGCCTTTGTGGAACACCGGGGTTTCGGGCGAATTCAAATATTTTGGTGTGCCGCTGCCGATCACCCGCCCGCCAAAGCCGATGCACTCGCCCTTGATGTTGCGGATCGGGAACATGATGCGGTCCCGAAAACGGTCATAGCGCTTGTCGTCTTCTTCGTTGACGATCACCAAGCCCGATTCGGCCAAGAGCGGGTCGTCGTATTTGGGGAAGATGCTGGCCAGAGAGCGCCAGCCTTCGGGTGCGTAGCCCAGGCCAAAGCGCTTAGCGATTTGCCCTGACAGGCCACGGCCCTTGAGGTAGTCGATGGCGCGTGGGGTGATCTTGAGCTGGTCGCGGTAGGCTTCGCCTGCTTTTTCGAGTACATCGCTCAGGCTGTCTTGTTTGGCTTTGGCGGCGGCAGCGCGGGCGCGGTCTTCGGGGGACTGCTGCTCTTCAGGCAC
>JAKFXJ010000012.1 GCA_021731425.1 Limnohabitans sp.
ACCAAGAGCAGGTGATGCAGACCGCTCAGATTCTGGGCGGTTATTCGCTGGGCGGCGCCGACTTGCTGCGCCGCGCCATGGGCAAGAAGAAGGCCGAAGAAATGGCCGAGCACCGCGAAAAATTCCGCGCTGGCGCTTTGGCCACCCACGGCATCCCTCAGGACAAGGCTGACGAGGTTTTTGACCTGATGGAGAAGTTTGCGGGCTACGGCTTCAACAAGTCACACGCCGCCGCTTACTCCTTGCTGGCCTACCACACGGGCTGGCTCAAGGTGCATTACACCGCCGAGTTCTTTTGCGCCAACATGACGGTGGAGATGGACGACACCGACAAACTCAAAGTGCTGCACGAAGATGCACTCAAATTTGGCATCCGCTTTGACCCGCCCGACGTGAACCGGGGTACACACCGCTTTGAGCCGGTGACCGACAAGATCATTCGTTATGGTCTGGGCGCGATCAAGGGAACGGGTCAGCAGGCCATTGATGCCATCGTGGCGGCCCGCGAACAGGGCGGCCCGTTCACCAGCCTGTTTGACTTTGCCGTGCGCGTGGACCGCACCCGCATCAACAAACGCACGGTGGATGCGCTCATCAAGGCCGGGGCTTTTGACTCGCTGCACATGAACCGCGCCGCTTTGTCGGCCAGCATCGACCGGGCGTTTGAGTTTTCTGCGGCCACCACCGCCAACGTCAACCAAGGTGGTTTGTTCGACATGCTGGGCGACGACTCGCACGGCTCGAGCACCCAAGAGCCTGAGTTGGTCGAGGTCATGCCCTGGGGCATCAAAGAGCGCTTGCTGCTCGAAAAAACCGCGGTGGGGTTTTTCCTTTCGGGGCATTTGTTCGATGCGGTCGAGCGGGAAGTGCGCCAGTTTGCCCGTCGCAAAATCGACGACCTGATCGACAGCCGCGAGTCCATGGTCTTGGCGGGCATCGTGAGCGACTTGCGCATCATCAATGGTCAGCGGGGCAAGGTGGCGATTTTCAAGTTGGACGACAAATCGGGCATGTTGGAAGCCACGGCCGACGAGGCGCTGATCAACTCGGCCAAGCACTTGCTCAAAGACGACGAACTCATCATCGTCACGGCCAAAATGCAGGCCGATCGGTTTTCAGGCGGTTTCCGGCTCAAGATCGAGCAGATCATGGACCTGGCTGCGGCCCGCTGCCGCTTCGGCAAATACCTGCGTGTGGCGGTGAATGGCCGTGCGCCCGACATCGCACGCATCGTCAAAGAGTTTCCTGCGCATCGCGAGCAGACCGACCAGGGCGACTTGGTGCGAGGCTTGCCAGTGCGTTTGGTTTTGGAGCGCAGCAAGGACCAACTGGCCGCCCGCGCCGAGCTGGCGTTGGGTGATGCCGCTAAATTCTTCCCGACCGACGCCGCCTTGGCCAGCTGGATGGCGCAGGCCGATCAAGGCCAGGCGCAAATTGTTTACGACTGAGGCGGCGCTCTGTCTTTGATCGGCCCCACAGCCCTAAAGCCCTTTGCATGGCAGACAATCCGTGTTAACTGCGACCGGCCTGGCGCTTTGGTGCTTAACGCGGCGCTGAAGGTGAGCCAGTAGCAGCCGCGGTGGCGGCGGCGCCCTGTACGACCGTCGTGTTGGGAGAATCGTTGACGGTGCTGCTGGCCGCGGTATTGGCGTTGCTGTTGGTGTTGCTCAGGTTGTTCGTGGTTTGGTTCACGTTGGTGTTGCCCGAAATCGTGCCGTAGTTCGCGCTCCCCGAAATCACGCCATTGTTGACCATGGGCTGAACCACGGGGGCTCGGGCCACCGGGTTGGTCATCGTGACACTGCCGCTTTGGCCTTCTTTGCCCACGGATTCGTAAAGACGACCCATCAACTCAGGGTTGCCTGCAATGCTGGCTTCAATCGCACCTTCCAAGATGGAGGAGATGTCTTGGGTCAGCGCGGTGCCCAACCAATTGGGGCTGTTGGCCTGCATTGAAGACAGTTGCGCCTGGGTACAACTGGGTGTGTTTTGTTTCAGCCACTTTTCGGCCAATTCGGCACGCAGTTGTGGGTTGTGGGTTTTCAAGGCCAATGATTTGAAATGGGCGACAAAACAACCTTTGGCAGGACTGCCTTGGGCCCATGTGGGGCTTGAAAACAGAACAAGCCCCGTGGTGGCCAAGCAGATACCCGCAATTTTCAGCATGTTGTTTGTCCCTGAACGCTGTGGATCAGGCCCGTCATCAGGCCTGAAATTGAATCGACACCTTGTTGGTATCGACAGATCTCGCCCAAGCTTGACACCCATCGACGGCTGTTGTGATCGGGGGGCACCCGGAAATGCTTGGGGGCAGTATTTCTGGGCAAAGAAGCACGCTTGATCGGGATGTCAATCGGAGGGCCGGAAACCCAAGACGATCAAAGGCGGCACTCGGCCATCGGTGTCTTTGGGCAAGATTTCGGTTTTGTCGATGGCCCGCAGCACAGCATCGTCCCAGGCTTTGTTGCCGCTGGACTGCACGATTCGGCGGCTGGTGATGGTGCCATCCGGGGCCACACTCACTTCCACCTCGGCACGCGGGTTGCCCACCACATCACCCGGGTAGGTGATGTTGGGTTTGATGCGTCCCACCAAGCGGCCGGCATAACTGGCCGATGGGCCCGAGGATTTGAGTGCTGTGCCTGTGGCGTTCGGGCCGCCCGATGCACCCGCCATGCCTTGTATGCGCTGAAGATTTTCCTGGCGCAAAGCTTCCGCCCGAGCGTCATCGGCTTTGTCTTGTTTCTCTTTTTGGGCTTGCTCCTGCTGGCGCTTTTTCTCGTCTGCCTTGGCTTTTTCGGCGGCTTTTTTCTTGTCCAGTTCTTTCTTTTCCTGTTCGGCTTTGTCTTTTGCAGCCTTTTCTTTGAGGGCTTTCTCTTTGGCGGCCTTGTCCTTTTCAGCCTTGGAAGTTTTGAGGGGGCTATCTTCCCAAAGAGCAAAGTTATAGAGTACCTTCAATACTGCCTTGCCCCGTAGCCCTAAGAACTTCTTGGCTACATCCAGTGGGGT
>JAKFXJ010000121.1 GCA_021731425.1 Limnohabitans sp.
CTGTTGAACCTGTTTCATGTTGGTAGGTTTTGCATGGTTCAAGGGTGTGATGGTTTCGTCAGCACTCTCACTGAACCCCGGCGGTTTGGCAAAAATACCGGCATACAAGTTGTCGTAATCCGAATCAAAAGCCTTGACGTCCCGTTTGGGACTGGTGAATACATGGCTCAAGGCACCTGGGTCCAGGGCTTGCGAGAACACAAATTTCCAAGTGGCCCAGTTGGCGCCGGACACGCCCGGGTCGTATGGAAATGAGCTGTACAAAGGAGCGCCAGTGGTGGTTTGGCCCCCTTTGAAGACTTGGGCGATGACATTTTTTTGCATCACACTCAAGCACTTGCCGTCACGCCCTGCGGTGCAATTGGGGATGTCCTTTTGCACGTCAAAAGTTTTTTGGCAAGCCGACACATCCTGAACCATGCCGTCGGTGGCGCCATCGATGGCATCGCATTTGGCCAAAACTGCACGGGCCAAGACCTGTCTGTCTTCGGCGTTGAAGCCAGCGCCGATGTCAGGGAATTTCAAATTGGGATTAAAGGGGTGGTTCACCGTGGGGCCTGCGGGCGCCAAGCTGTTCCACATGGAAGAGCCCCACAGTTGGGCCAATGCGGCGTTGGGCAATCGGTAGCCCGGTGCACCGGCCAAATAGCCGTCAAACTGCTGTGCATAGCGCGAAGCGGCCACCAAGGTGTGTCGGCCGCCGTTGGAGCAACCCGCGATGTAGGAGCGATCCGGAAATTTGCCATACGCTGTTTTGATCAGTTCCTTGGCCATGGGCGTGAGTTTGCCCACGGCGGTGTACCCATAGTCTTGGCGTGCCTGGGGCTCAGAGCCAAAGTAAGGGTTTTGTCGGGGGTTGTGTCCGGCGTCTGAGCTGATCACGGCGAAACCTTGCGCGAGTGCGCCCGTCAAAGGCCCGCCACCCAAGGCTCCCAGCGCGGGCTGAACGACGCCATCCAAGCCGCCGTTGGCTTGGTAGAAAAAGCGGCCGTTCCATTCTTTGGGCAGGCGCATTTCAAAACCAATCGCATAAGGCTGCCCATCGGCACCTTGACGCTCATGCATCTTGCCCTTGATCAAGCAGTGGCTGCCTGTTTGGTAAGCCGTGACCGCAGTGGGTTGTGGACCGGTGCGCACCACCCCAGCCCGAACCAACTCGGTCGACTCAATGCGTGTTGCTGCATATTTGAACTGGTCACGCAGTTCATCGCATTGCAACAAAGAACCGCTTCGTGCGGGGGCCAAGCTGGCGGGTGCTTGGGTCGTCAAACCGTCGGCGCAGCCTGTCAGCCACAATAAACTTCCCAAAGCCATGAGTCGGATCGTCATGTCAGCCCCTCTTATTTGGTGCATGACAGTGCGTCGTGGATGCACTGCCTGAAGAATCGAAAATCACAAAACCAGTTTGGACCTCTGGCAGGCCGTGTTGGATGTCAAATCCAACACCTCGATGGCCATGGTGTCGCTTGAAGCGCATGGGCCATCGAGGTGTTTCATTCAGCGTTGGCTGTGAGATCAGGAATCAACGCTGAAGCCGATGCGCTTGATCAATGGACCCCAGCGTTCGAGTTCCACTTGCGAGCTCTTGAGTTGGTCAGCCGCAGAGCCTCCAAAAGGAATCAAACCCACCACAGCCAAAGCGTCCAGCACGCCCTTGTCTTTGAGGGCGGCATTGATCGCCGTGTTGGCCGCTTGCACCACATTGGCGGGTGTTTTGGCGGGGGCATAAAAGCCGAACCACTCTTCTACGGTCAGCTCTGGGAAGCCTTGCTCGGCAAAAGTCGCCACGTCGGGCACAAAAGGCGAGCGGGTTTTGCCAGAGGTCGCCAAGATGCGCATCTTGCCGGCTTTGTGGTTGGCGATGAAGTCACCATGTGGGGTGAACATGCAAGCGATCTGGCCTCCTACGACGTCGGTCACCCCGGGCACCGAGCCGCGGTAAGGCACATGCTTGAATTCGAAGTTTTGGTTGAGGCCCAGCAAAGCCCCAATGAAGTGGGGTGTGGAGCCTGCAGCGGGCGAGCCGTAGCTGGCTTGCGCCGGATTGGCCTTGGCCCAGACGATGAAGTCTTTCACGTTCTTCACACTGGCCGGCACCATGGGGCCCACGGCAAAACCGTGGTGGATCATGGAGGCTGTGCCCACGGGCGTGAAATCATCAAACGGCTTGTACTGCAGGTTTTTGAAGATGTGGGGGTAGAGCGAGATGGCCGAGAAGGGGGTCATGGCCAACACCGAGCCGTCGGCCGGCGCACTTTTGAGCAGGTTCAGAGCTATTTGACCGCCAGCTCCGGGGCGGCTGTCGATGATGCCGGAATTCTTGGCGTAGGGCGTACCGCCAAATTTTTCGGCCACGCGGCGGGCGCAGATGTCCCCGGAGCTGCCGGGTGGGAAGCCGTAGAGCACCTTGACTTGCTCAATGGGCAAGCCACTTTGCGCCCAGGCTTGCTGGAAAGCGGTGCTGCCCAAAATGGCGGCGCCAAAGGTGGATTGAATGAATTCACGACGGTTGCTCATGTTTGTCTCCTTTAGGGGTAGTTAAAAAACTCAGCTTGCATCAAAAAGGTCAATCGGACTCATCAGCTGCACAAGGTGCGGATGTCTTCGGGCACCGGTATGGCTTTGATGCGGTCTGGATCTTCCGGGTGCTTGATGCAAAAGGCACGCACTTCAGTACCTTCGCACAGCACCGTCTCACCACGCATGACCACATGCTTGTGCACAAACACTTTCTCTCGCCACTCCTGCACGCTGGTGTGCACTTGGATGGTCTCGCCGTAGGTGGCGGGGCGGATGAATTTGGTGTTGATCTCCAACAGCGGCGTGCCGATGATGCCGCGCGTTTTGACCAGCTCACGCCAAGGCGGAATGCCGCACTTCATGAAGAAGTTGAGCGAGGACGCGTCCATCCACTTGGAAAAATTGGGGAAGAAGACGATGCCTGCCGGGTCGCAGTCACCAAACACCACTTGCACGTCGTAGACA
>JAKFXJ010000381.1 GCA_021731425.1 Limnohabitans sp.
GTGCAGGCTTTGGCGGTCTCGCTTGCGGGCGGCGCGGAACACCAAGACCGACCAAACGAGAAAGACGCCGAAAAGCAACACATCCGCCAAGTTGCCATTCGACAACAAGTGGCCGAGCGCCCAGACCTTGACCGACAAGGTCATGGGGTGGCGCAGTTTGGCTTTGATCTGGTTGCCGGGCACATAGGTGGCCACCAGCAAGACGATGGCGACCCACATCAGCAAAATGGTGGCGTGTTGCATGCCGCGCGGCGGCGTCCACAGCACCACCGGCTCCAGCCTTGCCTGGCCGTAGCCTTGCACCAACAGGTAAAGCCCGAGCACGGCAACCGCTGCGTAAACGGCCTTGAAGCCCAGCGCACCCCAGCGGGC
The DNA here is from genome assembly GCA_021731425.1 of Limnohabitans sp. Taxonomy (GTDB): domain Bacteria; phylum Pseudomonadota; class Gammaproteobacteria; order Burkholderiales; family Burkholderiaceae_C; genus Limnohabitans_A. Next base: position 373 of record JAKFXJ010000381.1, read on the forward strand.
CATGCTGTTTTCTCGTACCTGTGGAGCCAAGCTTTGCAGAGAGTGAATGCCCAAAAAGAGCGCCAAGCCAATCAACAGTTGCAGCATGTCAAAACCTTTTCGGGGTAAATGTGTCTTTATGACGCATTCTGACATGGACATGTCCATCACGGTTGACATTCAAAAACCAGGGCTTTCCTGTGTGATTTGCTCAAGTAATCTGGGCCGGATGACAAGGTGACTGATGTGGCGCACAATGAACTGTCCAGTATTTTCTGACGGTTACTTCCAAGGAGTCTTCTATGTCCCGTTTTACTTCTCTGTCTTCGACCCGCCGTGTGTTCATGATGCAAGTGGCCACCGCTGCCACCGCCGTTTTGGCCGTGAGCGAAGCCTCAGCCCAGGCCATGGTCGATGAAAAAGACCCACAAGCCGTGGGCCTGGCCTACAAGGCCGATGGCACCAAGGTTGACAAAGCCAAGAACCCCAAGTTCGCCGCGGGCTCCAACTGCGCCAACTGTGCCTTGTTCCAAGCCAAGGCTGGTGCTGCTGCCGGTGGTTGCCCCTTGTTTGCAGGCAAGCAAGTGGCGGCCAAGGGGTGGTGCTCGGCTTGGGCCAAAAAGGCTTAATGCCTCCAGGTCTCAGCGGACTTCACCCCGCAAAGACCGCGAAAACCGCCTTCGGGCGGTTTTTTTGTGCCCATTTCCGGCCCCCAACTCAGGGCATACCCTGATTTACCCGCTTGAATCAAGGCTTTGACCACACAAAGTGTCAATCCATCGTTACACTTTGCCTTGTCTTCAACCGACCAGAAAGCCCTTTCATGGCGTCTTGGGTGCTCACAGCGATGGACCTGGCCTGCCAAAAGGCCCAGCGGACCTTGTTCGAAGGCGTGAGCTTTGCCGTGCCCGCGGGCAGCTGGTTGCACATCGAAGGCGGCAACGGCTGCGGCAAGACCAGTTTGCTGCGCATCCTGTGTGGTCTGGCACCGGCTGCACACGGCCAAGTGCTGTGGCCTTCTTCCACTTCCCCTTCCTCGCAGTCTTCACTCCTGCGCCCCGACCGTTCTGTGTTGCATTACATCGGCCACGCGCTGGGCCTCAAGCCCGACCTCACCGCTTGTGAAAACCTGTGTGCCGATGCCCAGGTCAGCGGCTTGGCGCTCAGCCGCGAGCAGGCGATGCAAGCGCTGGCTGCGCAGGGCCTGCAAAGCCGCGCCCACCTGCCCGTGCGGGTTTTGTCACAAGGCCAGCGACAAGGCGTGGCTTTGGCGCGTTTGCGCACCAGCCCGGCACGGCTGTGGGTCTTGGACGAGCCCCTGGTGGGCCTGGACACTCGGGCCACCGCCACGGCCCGCGCCTTGCTGCAGTCGCATGTGGACGCGGGCGGCGCGGTGGTCATGACCAGCCACCACGATGTGGGCTTGCAAGGCCCGGGTGCGCGCTTGCACTTGGGACGCGAGGTGGGCCGCGCATGAACACCCCCGCGATGACCGTCCCTGTGTCGGCGCTTGCGGCACAAACAGCGCTGCCCAGTCCTTGGCAAGCCATGCTTGGCCTGCTGCGGCGCGACCTGCGCTTGGCCCTGCGGCGCAAGGCCGAGTGGATGGGTGCGGTGTTTTTCTTTGTCTTGGTGGCGGCTTTGTTTCCGCTGGCCATCGGCCCTGAGCCGGCCACGCTGCGCCTGATCGGGCCCGGGGTCTTGTGGGTGGCGGCATTGCTGGCCAGCATGCTGAGCTTGGGCCGTTTGTTCGAAGCCGACCACCAGGACGGCAGCTTGGAGCAGCTGGCGCTGTCGGCCGCGCCCCTGCCCTGGCTGGTCAGCGCCAAGCTGCTGGCGCATTGGCTGATCTCTGGCCTTCCCTTGGTGCTGCTATCGCCGCTCTTGGGGCTGCAGTTCGGTTTGGGGTCAGAAGCTTTGGGAATGCTGGCGCTCACGCTCTTGATCGGCACGCCCGTGCTGTCACTTCTGGGCGCGATCGGTGCGGCCCTCACTTTGGGTGTGCGCGGTGGCGGGGTGCTGCAGTCGCTTTTGCTCTTGCCTTTGTATGTGCCGGTGCTGGTGTTCGGCACGGGTGCGGTCGACGCGCAGATGCGTGGCCTTGGCGCCGAGGCGCATGTGTCCATCATGTTGGCGCTCTTGCTCGCTTCAGCGGCGCTCAGCCCTTGGGCCTGTGCGGCAGCTTTGCGCTTGGCGCTGGAATGATGAGGAACGGACCATGAAGCTTTTTCACTACGCCGCGCCACAACACTTCTACCCTTTGGCCGGGCGCCTGTGGCCTTGGCTGGCGCTGCTGGCCACGGGGCTTGCGCTGGCGGGTTTGTGGGTGGGCTTCATGGTCGCGCCGTCCGATGCGCAGCAGGGCCAGGCCTACCGCATCATTTACATCCATGTGCCCGTGTCGTGGATGGCCATGATCATCTACCTGGCCATGGCGTTTTGGAGTGTGCTGGGCCTGGTGTTCAACACACGCTTGTCGGGCCTGATGACGCGGGCGCTTGCGCCCACCGGGGCCTTGCTGGCGTTTTTGTCGCTGTGGACCGGGGCCTTGTGGGGCAAGCCGATGTGGGGCACCTATTGGGTGTGGGACGCGCGGCTGACCTCGGTGCT
>JAKFXJ010000250.1 GCA_021731425.1 Limnohabitans sp.
GCTTCTGGCTGGTGCTGTTGGGTCTGACTTGCGCGGTCTTCATCTCCACCGGTTCTGCGGTCAAGGGGCTGATGATGTTGTTCCTGGGCTTGTTGGTGGCGTGTGTAGGCTTGGGCAACCCGGCCGGTTTTCCGCGCTTCACCTTTGGCAACACCGAAATGTCGGGCGGCATCGGCATGATCGCCATGATGATCGGTATGTTTGCCATCTCCGAAATCATCCGCTACGTGGTGGACACCAGCCCGCCTGCAGAGTTGGTGGTTGAAGAGGTAGGCGGTGTGCTCAAGGGTCAATGGGCCTTGGCCAAAAAATACCCCAAGCAAATTTTCCGAGGCAGTGTGCTGGGCACTGCCGTGGGCGCTTTGCCGGGTGCGGGCGCCGACATCGCGGCCTGGATGTCGTATGCCGTTAGCAAGAAGTTTTCCAAAGAGCCCGAGAAATTTGGCACCGGGCATGTGGAAGGCATTGTGGAGTCGGGCTCGGCCAACAACAGCGCCTTGGCCGGAGCTTGGATTCCGGCCTTGGTGTTTGGCATTCCGGGTGACTCGATCACGGCCATTGTGATCGGTGTGCTCTACATGAAGAACATGAACCCTGGCCCAACCTTGTTCACCACCAATCCGCAAAACATCTATGCCGTGTTTTTGCTCTTCATCGTGGCCAACCTCATCATGATTCCACTGGGCATTTTGTGCATCAAGGTGGCCAAGCGCATCCTCAAGGTGCCGCGTGAAATCTTGATGCCGATGATCTTGCTGTTTTGTGTGGTGGGCACGTTTGCCATCAACAATTCGGTGTTTCAGGTGGGTGTGATGCTGGTCGCCGGCATCCTGGCATATCTGCTGGAAGCCAACAAGTTCCCGACAGCACCGGCCATTCTGGGGGTGGTGTTGGGGGGCATGCTGGAGGAAAACTTCATCACCTCGATGATCAAGTCCAACGGCGACTTGACCGCTTTTGTGGCCCGACCTATTGCCTTGTCTTTGGCCATATTGACAGCGTTGGTGTGGTTTGCACCGCTGCTTTTGCGGATGCTGCGCAAACCTGCACCTGCGTCTTGAAAAAGCGCTTTTGAAAATTCAACCAACCCGGTTTGTACCGGGTTGTTTTTTGTTGAGCGCTGTAGCTAGGTTCACTGTTGCTCAGACAGCAGATGGCAATGCGATTTTGAATTTCTCGGCCCAAGGCACCAGCATGGGCATGATGTTTGGGTAAAGCGCGACGCCTTCTTTGGCACTGCCCGCCTTGAGTTTCAGGCCACGCTCGCCGGGCGTGCGCACCCAACGGTCGGCTTGTGCAGGCCGCGAGGCATGGCACTGGCGTGAGATTTCGTCCATCTGCGTGTTGAAGGCGCTTTGGCCTGAAAAAGCGCGGGGGTCGATGATTTGTAAAAACACTGTGGCCCCCCATCCTTCTGGTGAGTCGGCACGGCCATGGCCTGCCAAGCCGCCGGTCAAGGCTTCCACCATCCAGCTCAGGCCATAGCCCTTGTGGCCAGAATCCATGCCCCCCAAGGGCAAGATCGTGCCCTTGGGTTCGTTGAACAGCACCGCCGGGTCGCGGCTGGGCTGGCCGTGGCCATCCATCACCCACTCGGCTGGAAGCAAACCCCCTTCTTTGTGCAGACGGTTTGTCATGCCATTGGTGGTGGACGAGGTGGAGACATCGATCAGTACGGGCAGGCCAGAAGTGGGGATGCCCACCGACATGGGGTTGGGCGTGAACACCGGGTCCAGCCCGCCAAAGGGTGCGATGCTCGCGGTGTTCGGGTCCGAGCAATGCAGCATCATCATGAGACCTTGATCGGTCACGCGCTGGTGGTAGGCCGCCAGACAAGCAATGTGGTGGCTGCGTCGGATGACCACGGTGCAGGTGCCCTGTGTGCTGGCGCGGTGAGTGGCCAAGTCAATGGCTTGCCGCACCAGCCAAGGGCCTGGCAAGCGCTGGCCATCCCAAGTTACAGCGGCTGGGTGGTCAGAAACCACCAAGTGCTGCCCTTCTTTGCTCATCTTTCCTGATTCCAACTCGGCCAGATAGGGGGCCAGCAAGGCCAGGCCATGTGTGGTGTGGCCCAGCAGGTCGCCCTCCAGCAAGACTTCGGCCACGGCCTGAGCTTTGTCAGGTGACAAGCCTGCGGATTGCAATAGTTGGTCGGCAAAAGCCAAAAGGTCAGCGGCAGCGTAGTTCATGGGCTTCATCATAAAAACAAGCGGCCTGCGTGCTGTCGCCACTTGGACTCGATGACCCGGAAAGGGATGGCCGTGTCAGCTTTGGCGACCGGGTTCCGAATGATGGCTCGCCATCAGTTTTCAGGCGGCGTTTCAAACTGGTCGGCGTTTTTACCTTTAAAAGGCGCATAAAACGCCTTGATGGCGATCATGTCCTTGTCGATATCGCCAGACGGGTAAAACAAAGGGCCCAAGCCACTGACCTTGCGCGAGTAGTCCATGTAGGCCATCACGATGGGCACTTGCGCTTGCAAGGCGATGTAATAAAAGCCGGTTTTCCAATAGCGGGTTTTGCTGCGTGTGCCTTCAGGCGGTACCACCAAGTGCACGGCGCCTTCGGCATTGACCAATTCTTGTGCGCAAGAGTCCACCAGGTTGGAGGCTTGCGAGCGGTTGACCGCAATGCCACCGAGCCAGCGCATGATCGGGCCAAACGGAAACGAGAAGATGCTGCTCTTGCCCATCCAGTAAATCTGCAGGCGCAAGGCAAACGCCACCATCAAGGTGTAGGGCAGATCCCAGTTACTGGTGTGGGGCGCAGCAATCAGCACGCATTTGGTCACCCCCTGAGGCAAGCTGCCTTCGATCTTCCAGCCAGCGGCTTTGAGAAACGCCAAAGAGCCTGTTCTCAAGACAGTGTTCACGATTGGGGTGTCAAAAATGGTGCGGTGCATGGCGCAAGGTCGGTCATCAGAAGTTGGCGAGGGCGACACACGGGCGTGCAT
>JAKFXJ010000151.1 GCA_021731425.1 Limnohabitans sp.
GGATACCACCGTCGGCAATCAGGGGAACGCCTGTGCCTTTGAGTGCCGTGGCCACAGAGTCGACCGCCATGATTTGCGGAACGCCCACACCTGCCACGATGCGGGTGGTGCAAATGGAGCCGGGTCCAATGCCCACTTTGACCGCGTCGGCACCGGCTTCCACCAGGGCCAAAGCGGCAGGGCCGGTGGCAATGTTGCCGCCGATCACTTCGATGTGCGGGTAGTTTTGCTTGACCCAACGCACCCGGTCGAGCACGCCTTTGCTGTGGCCGTGCGCGGTGTCCACCACGATGGCGTCCACGCCCGCACGGGCAAGCGCTTCCACGCGTTCTTCGGTGCCCTCACCCACGCCCACGGCCGCGCCGACGCGCAGTTTGCCTGCCCCGTCGCGTGCGGCATTGGGAAAGTTGAGTTGTTTGGTGATGTCTTTGACCGTGATCAGGCCCTTGAGTTCAAAGGCGTCATTCACCACCAGCAGGCGTTCGAGTTTGTGTTTGTTGAGCAGGTGCTTGGCTTGCTCGGGTGTGGTGCCTTCGGGCACGGTGATCAAGCGTTCACGCGGGGTCATGATCTCGCTGACCTTCTGGTCGTAGCGGGTCTCAAAACGCAAATCGCGGCCTGTGACGATACCGACCACTTGGCGGCCGTCACACACCGGGAACCCCGAAACGCCCAACTCGTCACTCAAGGCCATGACCTGGCGCACAGTGGTGTCGGGGGTGATGACGACCGGGTCGCGCAGCACTCCTGACTCGTAGCGCTTGACCTTGGCCACTTGGGCGGCTTGTTCTTGCGCAGTGAGGTTTTTGTGCACGATGCCGATGCCGCCTTCTTGTGCGATGGCAATGGCCAAACGGGCTTCGGTCACGGTGTCCATGGCGGCAGACACCAGGGGCAGGTTCAGGCGGATGTTGCGGGTGAATTGCGTCGCAAGGGACGTGTCCTTGGGCAGGACTTGGGAGTAGGCGGGGACGAGGAGAACGTCGTCAAAAGTCAGGGCTTTACCGAGTAGGCGCATAAGCTGAGGCTCCAAAAAATGGATTGTACCCGTGCTATCCAAGGGATTTCCCTGATGGGGCTGCAAAATGAGGGCTCGCCAAGACGCCAAGCCCCAGGATCAGATGTTTTGGTAATGCAAGACCTTGAGCGACTTTTCGGGGTCAATGTCCGAAAAAGCCTCGGGGTTTACTAAGCGCTCGACAAAGCGCAGGCCGGGCGCGGCTTCGGCCACCTGGGCGTGCAAAAAAGCCGTGTCCAGCTCGGGCGCGTTCAGGCAGAGCAGCACATGGCCTTGCGGCTCCAACAAATCCGGCAAGCGGCGGATCAGCTTGATGTAGTCCTTGGTGGCGATGAAGCTGCCCTTTTGGTAGCTGGGCGGATCGATCACGATCACGCCATACGGCCCCATTTTGTTGATCTTGCCCCAGGTCTTGAAGATATCGTGACCCAAAAAACGGGCTTTGGCGGGCAGATCATTCAGGCGATGGTTTTGCTGGCCCACGGCCAATGCGCCCTGGCTCATGTCGAGGTTAACCACCTGCGCCGCCCCGCCCTGCAGCGCAACCACCGAAAAAGCGCAGGTGTAGGCGAACAGGTTGAGGATGTTTTCATGCTTTGCGTGGCGTTTGAGCCATTCACGGCCGTTGGCCATGTCCAGAAACAGGCCGTGGTTTTGACCGCGCATCACATGCACCAGGTACTTGGCCCCCTGCTCGGTCACCACATGCGGCTCGGGCACGCTGCCCGCCATGAGCCGGGTATGTGCTTCGCCCTGCGCTCTGCACTGGAACACCCAGTTCAGCGGCTCGCTGGGGGCCAGGATTGCCCAGCGCTGCGCCAAGGCCTGGTGGCATAGGGCCAGTTCGTCCTCGCTCACGGATTTGAAGCTGGTCAAGACCCACACAGGCGCAAACCAATCCAGCGTCCAGTGCTCGCAGCCGGGGTACACGCCACCACGGCCGTGGAAGACCCGGTGCGCATCGGCTGTGATGGCCATCTGGGTGATGGCGTTCAAAAGGGCTTGCATGGTGGACTCAATACCCGGCAGCAGAACCGCTTTTGCGATTGGCGAAGAGGCCCGTGCGGCCTTTGCCTTGGCGCTTGAAGCGCTGGCGGCGTGCGACTTTGGGGTCCACCTTGAGGGGGCGGTACAACTCGATGCGGTCACCGGCTTGAACCACTTGCGTCCAAGGGACTTTTTTGCCCCAGATGCCGGGTTGCTGAAACTGCAAAGATGACAAAGAGGCGTTGTCGCTCGAACCCTGCGCTTGCAGGCACAAGGCCACGCCCTGCTCCAGCACATCTTGCACGGTGCAGCCCTTGGTTACTTGTAGGCTCATCTCATGAACATGCCGCGGTTCAAGGCTCCAGCACAGCACCACCTGAACCGTCGGCTCAGCCATAAACCGCTTCAGCGCGTTTCACAAAAGCATCGACCAGGCTGGCCGCTATCTTGTCGAAGACCGGGCCCACGAGCGCCGCCAGGGTTTTGCTGGAAAAGCCGTACTGCAGATCCAGCTCCACTTTGCACGCACGTTGGGTGCCGTCGCCCACGGGGGTGAAACGCCACATGCCGCTCAGGTTGGAAAACGGGCCTTTGACCAAGCTCATACCCACCGATCGGCCTTCTTCGTGGGTGTTGCGGGTGGTGAAGGTTTGCTGGATGCCGCCCAGGCTGATGCCGACCTCGGCCACCATGCCTTGGGCGTCGGTTTCGAGCACACTGGCACGGTCACACCAAGGCAAAAACTCGGGGTAACGTGCCACGTCGGTCACGAGGCGAAACATTTCTTCTGGCGAGTACCAGATCAGAACGGACTTGTGGATATTCTTCATACAATGCAGCGATTGTAGTTTTTCGACATGCCTGCGGGCGCATCGCCCGGCTGCACACCCTTGTGAACGGCTGTGCCGTCCTTATTTGCTCCTCATGGCCACTACCA
>JAKFXJ010000297.1 GCA_021731425.1 Limnohabitans sp.
GGTGCTGATGTGGCTGGCCGTGGCGGGTGTGGCGGCGGTGTTGACCACGTACCCGGCGGCCTTTGTGGCCATCCAATGGTTGGGCGCGGTGTATTTGGCTTGGTTGGGCTGGAAGATGTTGATGGCCAAACCCGGCGATGCGCCCGTCTTGAATATTCGGCCTCGGCAGTATTTCCAGCAGGCCTTGGCCATCACCTTGCTCAACCCCAAGGCGATTGTTTTTTACATGGCATTTTTTCCACTGTTCGTTGACCCGCAAACCCATCTGGGTTTGATCAGCTTTGCGGTCATGGCGGCCACCATCGCCGCTTTGACCTTTTTGTACGGTTTGGGCATGACCCTGTTGACGCACTATTTGGCCGAGCGCATGCGGGCCAACCCCAGGGTGGGGCAGGTGCTTGAAAAAGTGGCGGGTATTTTTCTTGTGGGCTTTGGCATCAAGCTGGCCATTTCCAAATAAAAGCGGGAGCACGACATGGCCAAAATTTTCTGCGTTGCTAACCAAAAGGGTGGGGTGGGCAAAACCACCACCACGGTGAACCTGGCCGCGGGTCTGGCCAAACTGGGCCAGCGTGTGTTGTTGGTCGATCTGGACCCGCAGGGCAACGCCACCATGGGCTCGGGCATCGACAAACGCCAGCTGGAGCTGAGTGTGTACGACGTCTTGCTGGAGTCGGCCACGGTGAACGAGGCGGCGGTGCTGGCCGAAAAGTGTGGCTACCGGGTGCTGAGCGCCAACCGCGAGCTGGCCGGTGCCGAGGTGGAGTTGGTGCAACTCGAGCACCGTGACCAGCGCCTCAAAAATGCGCTGGCTGCAGTCGATGCCGACTACGATTTTGTGCTGATCGATTGCCCGCCGTCCTTGTCCATGTTGACCTTGAATGGCCTGTGTTCGGCCCACGGCGTGATCGTGCCCATGCAGTGCGAGTACTTTGCGCTGGAAGGCCTGACCGACCTGGTCAACACCATCAAGCAGGTGCACGCCAACCTGAACAAGGACCTGAAAATCATTGGTTTGCTGCGTGTCATGTTCGACCCCCGCATCACGCTGCAGATGCAGGTCAGCGAACAACTCAAGTCGCATTTTGGCGACAAGGTGTTCGACACTGTGATCCCGCGCAATGTGCGCTTGGCCGAAGCGCCCAGTTATGGCTTGCCCGGCGTGGTGTTTGACCCGCACGCCAAGGGCAGCCAGGCGTATGTCGACTTCGCGGCCGAAATGATCAAACGGGCCCCCACACTTTGAACGCCATCAACCCGTCCACGGCCGATGACACCCGCCCAGCTCAGACACAAGGGCGCGGCGGGCTTGTGGGCGTGGGCCAAGACCTGAATGTGTTGCTCTTGCCGGGCTGGCAAGGCAGTGGCTCCGACCACTGGCAAATGCGATGGGCCAAGGTGCACGGTTTCAGCGTGGTGGAGCAAAACGACTGGATGCGGCCACGCCGGGGCGACTGGCTGGCGCGTTTGGACGAGGTGGTCATCGACGCGCCGGGGCCTGTGGTGCTGGTGGCGCACAGCTTGGGCTGCATTCTGGTGGCGGCCTGGGCCGCCTTTTCGCGGCACACCGCCAAAGTGCGGGCCGCCTTGTTGGTGGCGCCGGGCGACGTGGAAGTGCCCGCTATGCAAGAAATTTTGCCGGGCTGGTTGCCCATTGAAAGACAGCCGCTGCCTTTTCGCAGCATGGTGGTGGGCAGTGACAACGACCCGTATTGCAGCGCCGAGCGTGCGCAGCAACTGGCCCGCGACTGGTCTGCCCGCTGGCACAGCTTGGGCGCAGCTGGGCACATCAACGCCGATTCATCGCTGGGCGATTGGCCAGAGGGCCACGCGCTTTTGCACACTCTTTTGAAGGATTGAACATGGTCACCAAAAAACCCAAAGGCCTGGGCCGCGGACTGGAGGCCTTGTTGGGCCCCAAAGTGGAAGAGGCGCCCGACACGGCTTCTTATGCCGAAAGCGGCTTGCCCAGCCAGCTCAAGCTCGACCAGATGGTTGCGGGCATGTACCAGCCGCGTACGCGCATGGACGAGGGCGCTTTGTACGAACTGGCCGAGTCCATCAAGGCCCAGGGCATCATGCAGCCGATTTTGGTGCGGCAGTTGCACGACGGCCCCAACGCGGGCAAATACGAGATCATCGCGGGCGAACGGCGGTTTCGCGCCTCGCGCCTGGCGGGCCTGGACGCTGTCCCTGTTTTGGTGCGTGATGTGCCCAACGAGGCGGCAGCCGCCATGGCCCTCATTGAAAACATCCAGCGCGAAGACCTCAACCCGCTGGAAGAGGCCCAAGGCCTGCAACGCTTGATCAAAGAGTTTGAGCTCACTCACGAAACGGCGGCCCAAGCCGTTGGCCGCTCGCGCAGCGCGGCCAGCAACCTGCTGCGGTTGCTGAACCTGGCCGACCCGGTGCAGTCCATGCTGATGGCGGGAGACCTCGACATGGGCCACGCACGCGCTTTGCTGTCCTTGGACAAGGCGGCCCAAATCACCGCCGCCAACCAAATTGCGGCCAAGAAGCTGTCGGTGCGCGAGGCCGAGAGCCTGGCCAAAAAGCTGGGGGCCGAGTTCAATCTGGTCACACAAAAGCCTAAAAAGGAAAAGTCCCGTGACATCCGCCGGGTGGAAGAAGAGCTGTCGGACCTGCTGATGGCCGAGGTCGAGGTGCGCGTGAAAAAGCGCGTCAAGCGCTTGGGCAAGATGGAAGAGATGGGGGAGTTGTCCATCCAGTTTGGCTCGCTCGACGAACTCAACGGCCTGATTGACAAATTGCGCGGGTAAGACGGTGCCGCACCTCGCGCAAAAATTGTCCCGAGCCATGTGGCGAAGCCTGTTTCGCCCTGATGGTTTTTTGCGCCAGGAAATGCTCACGATCTACTTGATCTTGGTGAGTGTCACGACCTTTTTGGGTTATCTGTTCACGCCGATGCAGGCGGTGTC
>JAKFXJ010000118.1 GCA_021731425.1 Limnohabitans sp.
CCCAAGCCGTCACACTGGTCCACGACAGCAGTGTCCAGCCCCATAACGTGAGCTGGCGCGAAGCCCTGAAGTTCTGGTGGTGGCTGGGCTGCATGAGTTTTGGCGGCCCCGCCGGACAGATCGCGCTGATGCACGAAGAGCTGGTGGTGCGCCGCCGCTGGATGTCGGAAAAGCGCTACCTGCACGCGCTGAACTACTGCATGCTGCTGCCCGGCCCCGAAGCACAACAACTGGCCACTTACATGGGTTGGTTGATGCACGGCACACGCGGCGGGATTGCCGCCGGGGCCTTGTTTGTGCTGCCGTCTTTGGTGATGCTGATCGTGCTGAGCTGGGCCTACGCCGCCTGGGGCCAACACCCTTGGGGACAAGCGCTGCTGTGGGGCTTGAAGCCTGCCGTGACAGCATTGGTGCTGCAAGCGGCGCACCGCTTGGCCCTGCGCACCTTGAAGGCCCGCTGGTTGTGGGTGCTGGCGGTGCTGGCCTTGTTGGGCATGCTTTGGGGCCTGCCCGTGGCAGTGATCATTTTGGTTGCAGCGGCCACCGGTTATGTCGTGTCGCGCCAAGCCCTGCCCCCTCCTGCTTCGGATGCGAAGCCTGCAAGTCCCACGCCTTCCTCCAACTCGGCCCCAGCTTGGTTGGACGATGACACACCGCCGCCGCCCCACACGCACTACAGCCATCCACGCCTGGTGCGGGCGCTGGCCATCGGTGTGGGGCTGTGGGCCCTGAGCCTGGGCCTGATCGCGCTGGTGTTTGGAATGGGCCACACCCTCACGCAAATGGGTGGGTTCTTCACACAAGCGGCCTTGCTGACGTTTGGGGGGCTTATGCAGTGCTGCCCTTTGTGACCCAAGCGGCGGTGGTGCATTACGGCTGGCTCACAGCCGCACAAATGATGGACGGTCTGGCACTGGGCGAGAGCACACCGGGCCCGCTGATCATGGTGGTGGCGTTTGTAGGCTTTTTGGGGGGGCACAGCCAGGCTTTGTTTGGCCACCCCGTGCTGGGCGGCGTGGTCGCCGCCTGCGTGGTGACCTGGTTCACTTTTCTGCCCTCGTTTGTGTTCATTTTGGCGGGCGGCCCCCTGGTGGAGTCCACACGCCACATGCCCTCACTGACCGGCCCCCTGCAAGGCATCATGGCGGCGGTGATCGGCATGATCGTGTACCTGGCGGGTGTGTTTGCCCGCCAAACCTGGCTGCCCGGGGGCTGGCACATGCTGCCCGACCTGGGGGCCATAGCACTCACGCTTTTGGCTACCTGGTTGCTGATTCGCAAACAACTGAGCGTGTTCAAGCTGCTGGGGCTGTGCACGGCGCTCGGGCTGGTGTGGCAACTGGTGGTTTGAGCCGATGCTTTGTCAGCCACCGAACGATTGGGCATTTCGTGGACCAAAAGGCAGCCTCACACCTTCTGTGCCTTAATTCACCCCCAGAACGCCCGCCCAGACCATGACACAAGAATTCCAAATCGACATCCCCGCCTCCTTCATGGCGCTTTACGTGCGACCCGGCAAGATCAAGCCCACGTTGGGCCTGCGCGAGTTGGCGGCGCGTTACGAGCTGTGTGAGGACTTGGCCAACCTGTTGACAGAAAAAGCCGCCAACATGCAATTCACGCTGGGCATCACCGAAGAGCTGGTGCTGGTGCAATGCGAAGCCGGTCTGTTGGCAGAGCCTGCCGTGGTCACCCCGGGCGAAGCACGCTGGGTGGTCTGCCGCTTAGGTGAGTTGCTGCAATGGCCGATAGACCAGCTCTTGCAATCGCCTGTCACCCCGTCGCGTTGACCCCCATGAGCACATCCGATCTGCACAGGCTGCTCACAGCCCCCATCCTGCCCACCTTGCTGCGCTTGGGCGCTCCCAATGTGCTGGCCATGGTGATGACGGTGCTGGTGGGCATTGCCGAGACCTATTACGTGGGCCGCTTGGGCACCACCCCCTTGGCGGCCATGGCGCTGGTGTTTCCGTTTGCCATGCTCACCCAAATGATGTCGGCCGGGGCCATGGGCGGGGGCGTTTCGGCCGCCATCAGCCGGGCCCTGGGCGGCTCGGACCTGGTGCGGGCGCAAAGCCTGGTGCAACACGCCTTGCTGATTGGCTTGGGCGCAGGCCTGGTTTACAGCGCCTTGTTTCTGCTGTGGGGCCCTGACTTTTACGCTTGGCTGGGGGGTCGGGGGGCCGTGCAAGACCAAGCGGTGCAATACGGCCAAGTGCTGTTTGCAGGCGCCGTCTTGGTCTGGCTGCTCAACACTCTGGCCTCCATCGTAAGAGGTACGGGCAATATGCGTGCGCCCTCTTTGGCCCTGGTGGCCACCGCCATGCTGCAAATTGTGCTGAGTGGTGCGCTGTCCTTGGGAGCGGGTCCGGTGCCTGCCTTGGGCATGGTGGGGGTCGCCTTGGGCCACATCTTGGCCACAGCCGCAGGCGTGCTCTATTTTCTGTGGTACCTCATCCGCAGCCAGGGGCGCTTGACCCTGCACCTGCAGGGCTTTGTGATTCAGCGCAGCTTGTTGGCCGACATCTTGCGGGTCGGGGCCGTGGCCTGCTTGTCGCCCGTGCAGTCGGTGCTGGCGATCCTGATCTTTACCGGCTTGCTGGCGCAGCTGGGCACCGAAGCGCTGGCCGGCTATGGCATCGGTCAGCGGCTGGAGTTTTTGCTGATTCCCATCGCCTTTGGCATTGGCGTGGCCGCCGTGCCCATGGTGGGCATGGCCATGGGCGCGGGCCAGGTGGCACGGGCCCGGCGCGTGACCTGGGTGGCCGCGGGTCTTTCCGCGCTGAACCTGGGGGTGATCGGGGCGGTGGTCACCCTGGCCCCAGATGTGTGGGCACGCCTGTTCACCCAAGATGAAACGGTTCTGGCCTTTGCGCGGCAATACCTGGTGACGGCCGGACCGGCCTTCCCTTTCTTTGGGCTGGGCCTGACAC
>JAKFXJ010000026.1 GCA_021731425.1 Limnohabitans sp.
AAAGGGGGCGCCAGCTTGAGCCAAGGAAAACGCCCATCCCGCTGGTGGTTGAGCAGGTTGGCCGCAACGGCAATCACCACCGGCAGCGTGCCGATGATCATGGTGGGCAGTGCTCCGCCTGCACGCTGGATGGCGCTGGCCAAGAACAGGTAATACAAGACGTTGCCAATGGCCGCCAGTTTGAGGGCGGCCAACCAGTCGCTGCGTGTCAGACGCCGGATCTCGGCGCGGTCGACAAAAGCCAAGGGCAGCGCGATCAGGCCAAAGGCCAGATACCGGCCAAAGGTGTGAAGGGCGGCGGGGTAGTCGGGCAGCATGAGCGGTCCGACAAACACCAAGCCCCACATGAGTCCAGCGGCCAAGGAAAACAGGATGCCACTCAGCATGAGCGGTGTCTCAGGATGGGGGACTCATCCAACAGTCTGTGGTGTTTCATCATGGCTGGGATTATCCGACCTGGTCAGTGCCTTCCCATGAGGGGCTCGATGGATGAGGGTCCCGAAACCCTTTTGCAGCCCTGCGCTCTGTTGAGATTACTGAGCCAGCCAAGCGTTCCGGTAACGCCCTTGCGCGTCGTGGTCTTGTGTTTGTTTGGTGGGATTGAAGCGCCGACCCACACGCGGGTCGGTGCCTCGGCCGCTCACATACAGCCAGTTGCCTTGGTTGCTGCACACGTCAAAGTCCACCAACTGAGACTCGAACCAGGCCGCACCCGCCCGCCAGTCGCACGACAGATCGTGCACCAAAAAGCTCGCCACGATTTGGCGCATGCGGTTGGAGGTGAAGCCCGTGGCGGCCAGCTCGCGCATGCCTGCGTCCACGATGGGCTCGCCGGTTTGTCCGCTGCACCAGCGTGCAAAGTCTTTGGGAAAGTGTGAGGGTTTGGGCAAGTTGGACAAACCCCGCGCGGCATAAAGCTGCGGGCCGTGTTGCAGGTGCAGCATGCGGAAGTTGTCGCGCCACAGCAGCTCAAACCACAGCCAATAGGTGCCGTCGTTGCTGCCGTGTTGTTGTTCGTAGGCCTGCAGTTCAGCCCAAATGCGGCGGGCCGACACCGCGCCCGTGGCCAGCCAGGGCGACCAGTGGCTGCTGGTGTGCTCGCCTTGCAAGGCGTTGCGGGTTTGTTTGTAGCGGTCGGGCCAAGGCGGGCTGAGGTAGCTGTGCAGGTGGGCCAAAGCGCTGGCCTCGCCGCCACGGCATGCGGCTTGGGTGTAAGGAAAGTTCGAACGTGGATGCACATCGCCCTCGGTGTGGGCTTGCAGCAGCGTGAAGGGGCTGTCGGTCCAGCCTGGCAAGGTGGTCAATGGCACATTGGGCGGAGCAGGCATCTGGGTGGGCGCGGGCAACGGTGCCAGCGGTTGGAGCCGTGCCGATTCGATGCGTTGGCGAAACTCGGTGAAGACCTGTGGCATGTCTTCGGCCGCAAAGGGCAGGGCGTCAGGCTCGATCAGGCTGGACTGCCACAGCGTTTGGACCGTGAGGCCTGCGTTGATCAGCGCTTGCACTTGAGCTTCTTCTTCGGGCGCAGCGATGTCTTCGCAAAACACCGTGTCGGCGCCTACCTGGCGGGCGCACGTGGGCAACACCTCGGCCACGGGGCCGTGTAGCAAAACCAGTTGCTGGCCCAGGGCCTGCAGCGAGGCTTGCAAATCTTGCAGCGTGTCAGCCACAAAGCGCCTGCGGTGCACACCCATGCGGCCAAAGCCCCAGACTGTGTCTTCGTCTTGCGCAGGCTCTTGCACATAGACCAGCAGCAGGGCTTGCTGGTGCGTTTGGGCGTGGTTGATGGCTTGCTGAAGGGCGCGTTGGTCGTGCAGCCGCAAGTCGTTTCGAAACCAGAAAAGGGTGGTGCGCATGGTTTAAAAGTCAAAGCCCAGCTGTGAGCTGGTTGGGGTGTTGGCGGATGATGATTGGCCAGACTTTCGGCGACTGGTCTTGGGGGTGTCGCTGTCGCGGGTGAAGACATCGCGT
The DNA here is from genome assembly GCA_021731425.1 of Limnohabitans sp. Taxonomy (GTDB): domain Bacteria; phylum Pseudomonadota; class Gammaproteobacteria; order Burkholderiales; family Burkholderiaceae_C; genus Limnohabitans_A. The sequence continues at coordinate 1,972 of JAKFXJ010000026.1, forward strand.
TGCTGGCCGCTTCCGTGTTTGCGCGAGGCGTGTTTGTCGATGATGGCTTTTTTACCGGCCTTCACACCAGGTTCGGCCCGGCGCTCGTGCAGCGCGGCTTTGGATTGGCGCGTGGCTTCGGCCAAGTCCACCACGGGCAGGGGAATGTCATCGTCTGGCCCATTGCCCACCGTCAGGCCGCAGTGGCGCTGCACCTCGGGCGGCATGAGCCAGGGCTCGAACAACCAGGTGTCGTGCACGCGGCGCATGTGGGGCAGCCAGCGGCGCACAAAGATGCCTTTGGGGTCGTGGTCTTGGGCTTGTTTGATGGGGTTGTACACCCGCGTGGTGTTGATGCCGGTGGTGCCCGACTGCATTTGCAGCTGGCTCCAGTGGATGCCAGGTTCGTAGTCCAAAAACTGCGTGGCCAGCCAATGGCCCACGGGCCGCCAGTCCAGCCAAAGCGGGTAAGCCGCCACCGACACCAGCATGGCCCGCATGCGGAAGTTCAGCCAACCGGTCTCGTGCAGCATGACCACACAAGCGTCCACCATGGGCCATCCGGTACGGGCCGAGGTCAGGGCCGCAAAGTGCGCGTCGTTCCAGCCGTCTTCGCGCAGGCCGTCGTAGCCCCGGTGCATGTTGAGCCACTCGATCTCGGGCTCGCTTTCGAGCTTTTGGATGAAGTGGCAATGCCAGTACAAGCGGCTGATGAAGCCGATGAGACCTGCCTTGTGCCTGCCCGCTTGTGGGGGCAAAGCATCGAGCGCAGCGCGGGTGGCCTGCACCACCTCGCGCATGCTGATGCAACCATAGGCCAGGTAGGTCGAAATGCGCGAACAGGCCGTGGGCGATGACAGTGGCGAGGAGATGCCGCCCCGGTAACCCAGCGCCCGTGCATCTAGGAAACTGTTCAATGTCTCAAGACCCAAGCTGCGACCACCGCGCTGGCGCTGGGCGGGGTTGTGCTGCAG
>JAKFXJ010000136.1 GCA_021731425.1 Limnohabitans sp.
TACGTTTGCTGAGCAGGCCAAAGCCGCAGGCAAGGCGCATGGTGGATCATTCAATCCCTATGCGGCCGGTGTTTCAAATCTGCCTGTTTCGTGTCACAATCCAACCTATCAAAATAATAGGTCCTTGGTGTGGCTAAACCATCTGATCGGCAACTCGAAAAGCACATCAAGCAAAGTGCTCAAGACTCGGCGAGTGTGATTTTTACCAATCATGCCCGCCTACGGATGCGCCAGCGTTATGTGAACGATCCCATGGTCCTAGAAGTTTTGCGTTTGGGTAGTTTTGCCTTGCCACCAGAGCCGGACATGAAAAACCCCGGGCTGCTTTGTCGAATGCACAGGTTTGTCGCTGGCATGCAGGTCGCTGTGGTGGTTTACGTGGAATACCCTGCCACTGATTTGGTCATAGTGACCGTGATGGATGTCAAAAAGGACTGATATGTACCACTACACAGACGGCGGTCTACGCAACGTGTGGCTGGCCAACGGCTACGAAATCAAGCAAACACCTTTCGGTGAGGGCGTGTCTTTCCACAACCTTGATGGTTTGACGCAATCCATTTGCATGGCGCTGACCAGCAAAGCCTCCCTACTGACTGGTGCTGAGTTTCGTTACATCCGCAGTGCTGGCATGTTGCTGTCGCAACCGGCACTGGGCAAACTCATGGGTATTGATGGCCAGTCCGTGGCGCGTTGGGAAAAAACCAGCAAGGTGCCCCGGTGGGCGGACAAACTGGTGCGACTGCTTTACACCGCCCAAGCTGAAGGTAACGAGCCCATTGCCAAAGCGGTCGAGCGCATCAAAACAGTCGAAAGATTGGTCAAGCAAAAGATCGTGGTCAAAGAGTCTCGCGGCCACTGGCGACCAAGCCTTGAAGACGAAGGCGCAACCGCCCACTAAGCCGGTAAAGCCGCTGGCAGTGCGGATACTGGGGGCATCATGAGGGACGGCAGTATCACCGTCCCGGCGGAAGCGGCGCTGGCAGAAGGGGTAAAGAAGTTCCCGACAGCGATGGAGGCTGCGTTGGACGCATCTAACAACGTATCGTGGTTTAAGTGCGCATAACGTTGTGTGGTCTTGATCTGGGTATGCCCAAGCAGGCGCTGAACTTCGTACAAGGTGCGACCAGCGTTGACCAAAAAACTGGCGTACGAATGCCTCAGATCGTGGATACGCACGTCGGCTAAGCCAGCATCGCGCCGAGCGGAGTCCCAGGAGTGGAAGATCGATACGTATGGCTTGAGCGTCTTGGGATTGGGGAAGACCCACTCACAGCCATACCGTGGAACAGTTGCCAGAAGGTTGATGACGCCGTCAGACATGGGCACGAACCGCGGCTTACCCAGCTTGGTCGTATGAATGCGCCAAAGACGGCGTTCATAGTCAAAGTCCTCCCAACGCGCATCCAAGACCTCACGCTTTCGAGCGCCAGTCAATAGCAACATTGGGATGATGAATTTCAACATCTTGTTGTCTGACTGGTTGAGCTGCGCGTAAAGTCGCTGCGCCTCCTCCTCGGACAAATACCGCTCCTTAACGTTGTCCTCTTTCATGAGAGGGATGCCCGAAGTGGGGTTTTTGTTGATGCCGGGTAGCTCCCACTTGAGGGAACAGGAAAAGACGTAGCGCATCAAAATCAACAACCGGTTGCATGACCCCGGCGCATGGGTCGTGCGGTGCTTTGCCATGAGGGCAATGACATCGGCCTTGGTGATCTGATCCAGATACCGCTTGCCCCAGATCGGCTCGATATGTTTGCGTAGCAAGCCTTGATCGCATTTCCAAGAGCGCTTGTAGCCCTGAACAAAGGGCAAGTAGCTGTTGTGGATGAAGTCGTAAACCGTTGGCACCTGCCGATGAACCGCTTTGTTGGCTGCCGGGTCTTGACCCATTGCGATTTGATTGCGGTTTTTATCTGCCAACTGCTTGGCCTGACCGAGTGAGATGTCACGGGCGTCGCCCAATTTAAGTTGACGGTTGCAACCTCGTTCGTCTGTAAACCGCAGATAATAAGTTCGGCCACCCGAAACCCGGACCTCAAGAAAGAGACCTTTGCACGAGGAGTCAAAGTAGTCCACTTTCTTGCGGTCAGGGGGGCAAGAGAGAGTTTTAAGAACCTGTTGGGTCAAATTAACGACTGGCATCACACGCCTCCATCAAAACAGTTGCATCCACATATGTGACTAATAATAGCAATACTGCAAATAATGTCAAACACTGATTTGCTTGAAAGTGGAAAAATAGTGGTCGCTTTGCGTGCTGCACGTGCTGCCGCGGGGTGGAACCAAGAGGAGTTTGCAAAGCTAATGGGGGTTGCCAAAACCACAGTGGCCCGAATTGAAACGCTAGAGATGTCAGCAAGGGCGGAGTACTTGAGCAAGGCCCTAAGGCTGTTCAATGAGGCGGGTATAGAGGTGGACATGTCACAACTCGATGCAGTGCCGATCAGAGTCTCCATGTTGGCTGTAGCCAAAGCGGTGGATGATCTTCAAGACGTAAACAAGCGCCGTAAAGACAGGCGCACAGGCATCGCAGCCTTGCTTCCCGACAAGGACGCATGAAACACTGACGAGTCTGGATTGGGTCGTCACGAATGGCCTAGCTATCTAACCTGCTGAAATCAAACAAGTTTTCGCTGGGCTGAATAGTTCCCAAGCGTACTACCAATGATGCGCAGGTGGGTGGGGATTGGGTAAATTGCGAATTTGCTATTAATAATAGCAAAACCGCTTTAAAATCAACAACTTGGAAAACAGGTCAATAGGTCGCTCACTACTGGTGTTGATACCCCCGCCATGACCTCGGTAAATGACGTGATCACTGGCTCTACCAGCACCACGGCATCGGCGAACACCTTCGGCCCCTTGGATGTGATCAACGGCGGCGACGGTATCGATACCCTGAAGCTGTCC
>JAKFXJ010000200.1 GCA_021731425.1 Limnohabitans sp.
CAGCAGCACCAAGGCCAGGCTCAGCCAAAACACCCGTGCGGCAAAAGCTGGATCGCGCGACGGCGCCATGGGGCGCGGGCGGGCAACGGGCAAGGGAGACACGGAGGCGGACATGGTCGGTGCGTGGCGTGAAAGACCTGGCCGCGTCAGCGGCAATGCATCACCACGGGCGCGGGCCCCGCAGATGCTGCGTCGGGCAAGGCCACAGGTAACACCTCGCCACGCAACTCGTGTTCGTACTGGTCGTACAAATGCGCCAGGCGCTCGGGGCTGACCTGTGCAGAGGGCAAGTCGAACACCAGCTGCCCATCGCGCAGGCCAATGATGCGCGGGAAGTGCGCCAGCGCCATGTCCACCTGGTGCAGCGTGGCCACGAGCGTGACCTGGCGCTCGGCGGCCAAGTTGACCAAAGCCGACATGGCCATGCGGGCCCGCATTGGGTCGAGCGCCGACAATGGTTCGTCGATCAGCCACAGGCTGGCCGGGGCCAGCAGGGCGCGGGCCAGGCCCACACGTTGACGCTCACCGCCCGACAGGCGGTCCACGCGGTCGAACAATTTATCGCCCAAGTCAAAGTGCGCCAGCGCTTCGTAAGCGGCCGGGATGTCGGCCGGGTAAAACAGCGAACGCAAGCTGGCCCACAAGCCCATGCTGGGCAAACGCCCGGCCAGTACCGAGGTCACCACGCGTTGTCGCGGCGGCAGCGGCGGCACCTGCGGGGCCAGAAACAATTGGCCGCGTGTACTGCGCAGGGCGCGTGCAGAGAGTGTCCAAGGGTTCAAGCCCGCCAATTGCAGCATGCCTTTGGTGGGCGGCTGGGCACAGGCTAGCACCTGAAGCAAAGTTGTCTTGCCTGCGCCCGAGGGGCCAATGATGGCCACCTGCTCGCCTGCGGTCAGGCGCAGGTTCAGCGCCCGCAAAGCTGCTGGCGCACCGGGCAAGGATGCCGGATGCCGGGCCTCGAGGCCCAAAAGCTCGATGTTCACCGCGCTGCCGCTCAGGCTTTAGAGCAAGCCCGCGCTGCGTGCGGCCGACTCCAGTCCCTTGTAGTTCTCGGGCGTGGTGGAGATGTAACGGCTCGAGCGGTTGAGCTTCAGAATCTCTGCGTGCTCGGGGTTGGCGGGGTTCAGGGCCAGCAAGGCGGCTTTGATTTTTTCGCGCAAGTCGGCAGGCATATCGGCGTGCACCGACCAGTTGTAGTTGAAGTAAGGGGGCGTGGTGTAGAACACGTTCACGGCTTGGGTGTCGACCTTGTTTTCGGCCACAAACTTTTTCCACACGGTGATGTCGAGCGCTGCGGCATCGACTTTGCCACTGACCACCGAAGCGATGGTGGCGTCGTGGGCGCCGCTGTAGGCGATGCGCTTGAAGTCTTTTTCAGGTTCGATTTTGGCTTGCAGCAAGAAGCTGCGCGGCATGAGGTGACCCGAGGTGCTGCTTTGTGAGCCAAAAGAGACTTGCTTGCCCTTCATGTCGGCCAGCGTCTTGATGCCCGAATTGGTCTTGGCGATGAACACCGACTGGAAACGTGTGTCTTCTTCGCGCTGAGCGATGGGCACGATCTTGCCACCCGAGCGGATATTCGCCTGCACAAAGGTGAAGCCACCAAACCAGACCACATCGACCTTCTTGTTCACCAGCGACTCCACGGCAGCAGGGTAATCGGTCACGGGCGTGAATTGCACTTTCATGCCCAGTTGCTTTTCCAGGTAACTGGCCAAGGGCGTGAACTTGCGCACCTGCTCGGTGGCGGCCTCCTCGGGGATGGTGGTCACGCGCAGTGTGGTTTGGGCTTGGGCGGCGCTCATGGCCGACAAGGCCAGCAAACCCGCACAGACCGAGGACAAGAATTTGGAAATAAAGGCGTGGTTCATGGTAAATCTCAAAAAAACAAACAACAGCGATTACACCCTGAAATCCTTGCACTCCGCCTTGCAAGGGCCAAACCTGCTCAAAGCTGCAGCGGATGTGGTGACTTAATATGCCGCATGGCCACACCCCAATTCATCCAGCTGTACCAACACAACGCCGCCGCCGTGGCTCAAGAGCTTTTGCAGGGCCTGAGCGCCCCGCAGGCCTTCACCTCACCCAAATACCTGTACGACGCGCTGGGTTCGCGCTTGTTCGAGGCCATCACCGAGCTGCCCGAATACGACCTGACGCGCACCGAGGCACAACTCATGCGCCTGCACAGTGCGGACATGGCCCAGCACTTGCCCACAGGCGCCTGCTGGATCGACCTGGGCGCGGGCAACTGCGAAAAAGCCGGGCGACTGCTGGGCCCCCTGCAGGCGGGGCGTTATGTGGCGGTGGACATCTCGGTGGACTTTGTGCGCCAGGCTCTGGACAGCCTGCAGCGCCAGCACCCGGACTTGCCCATGACGGGCATGGGCACCGACTTTTCGGGCGGCCTGGATTTGCCCGACGCCTTGGGGCTGGATGCGGCACAACCGCGCGTGTTGTTTTACCCGGGCTCGAGCATCGGCAACTTCACGCCCGATCAGGCGTTGGGCTTTTTGCAAAGCCTGCACCGCGCTTGTGGCACAGCCCAAGGCAGCGGCTTGCTGATCGGGGTGGATTTGATCAAAGACGCGGCCGAATTGGAGGCGGCCTATGACGACGCCCTGGGCGTGACCGCGGCCTTTGACCTGAACCTGCTGCTGCACATCAACCGCTTGGTGGGCAGCAACTTTGCAGTGCGTGACTGGCGGCACCTGTCGCGCTTCAACGCCGAGCGCTCGCGCGTGGAGATGCACCTGCAAGCACGCCACGCGGTCACCGTGCAGTGGCCAAGCGGCAAGCGGCTGTTTGCTGAAGGCGAGACCATCCACACCGAAAACGCTTGCAAATGGACGGTGCCGAACTTTGCGGCCTTGTTGCACGCAGCAGGCTTTGCCCAGACCCGCGCC
>JAKFXJ010000271.1 GCA_021731425.1 Limnohabitans sp.
ATGCTCTATGAAGCAGGCGTCAAAGGCATCTATGGCCCTGGCACCCCGATCCCGGTCAGCGCCAAAGACGTTCTGGAACAGATCAAAAAGGCGATCGGGTGAACCCTGCGCAGTTGCTCGACGGCTTGTTGCACGGCAACGCTGCCGGGCAGCGCCGCGCCATGGCCAAAGCCATCACGCTGCTGGAATCCACCCGCGCCGACCACCGCGCCTTGGCTGATGAGTTGCTCACGGCCATGCTGCCGCACACAGGCAATTCATTCCGTTTGGGCATCAGCGGCGTGCCCGGTGTCGGCAAGTCCACTTTCATCGAGGCGCTCGGCCTGTACCTGATTGGCCAAGGCCACCGCGTGGCGGTGTTGGCGGTCGACCCGTCCAGCACCGTCTCGGGTGGCTCCATCTTGGGCGACAAGACCCGCATGGAGTTGCTCAGCGTGCACGAGCGGGCCTACATCCGCCCCAGCCCCAGCAGTGGCACTTTGGGTGGTGTGGCCGAGAAAACCCGCGAGTCCATGCTGGTGTGCGAAGCGGCGGGCTACGACGTGGTCATTGTTGAGACAGTGGGCGTGGGCCAGTCTGAGACGGCGGTGGCCAACATGACCGACATGTTTGTGCTCATGCAGCTGCCCAATGCAGGCGACGATTTGCAGGCCATCAAAAAAGGCGTGATGGAGATCGCCGATTTGGTGGTCATCAATAAGGCCGACATCGATGCCATCGCCGCCACCCGCGCCGAGCTTCAAATCACCAGCGCCTTGCAGCTTCTCGGTATGCACGGCGGCTCGGGCCACGCGCACGCCGACACCACGCAGTGGCACCCCAAGGTGGTGCAGCTCAGTGCCTTGCTGGGTCAAGGTGTGGACAGTTTTTGGACGGCGGTCAGCGAGTTCAGAAGGCTGCAAACGGCCAATGGCCGTTTGGCCTTGCGCCGCCAACAGCAAGCCCTGTCGTGGATGTGGGAACGCATCGACGCCGGGCTCAAACACAATTTTCGGGCGCAGCCGCGTGTGCAAACGCTGTTGCCCCAACTCAGCCAACAAGTTGCGGCCGGCCAATTGGCCGCTTCGACGGCTGCCCGTCAACTGCTCAGTGCTTACCAAGCGCAAAGCCAAACCCCATCTTCCTGAAGAAAAGAGAGAACCACCATGCAAGACATCCTTGAACAACTGGAAAAAAAGCGCGCGGCGGCACGCTTGGGCGGCGGGCAAAAGCGCATCGACGCGCAACACGCCAAAGGCAAGCTCACCGCGCGAGAGCGCATCGAAGTGCTGCTCGACGAAGGCACCTTTGAAGAGTGGGACATGTTTGTGGAGCACCGCTGCACCGACTTTGGCATGCAGGACAACAAGATCCCCGGCGACGGTGTGGTGACGGGCTACGGCATGATCAACGGCCGCTTGGTCTTTGTGTTCAGCCAGGACTTCACTGTGTACGGCGGCGCTTTGTCGGAGACACACGCCGAGAAGATCTGCAAGATCATGGACCAGGCCATGAAGGTCGGTGCGCCGGTGATTGGCCTGAATGATTCGGGCGGTGCCCGTATTCAAGAAGGTGTGGCCTCGCTCGGTGGTTATGCCGACGTGTTCCAGCGCAACGTGATGGCCAGTGGTGTGGTGCCTCAGATCAGCATGATCATGGGCCCATCGGCCGGTGGTGCGGTGTACTCGCCAGCGCTCACCGATTTCATCTTCATGGTCAAAGACACCTCTTACATGTTTGTGACCGGCCCCGAAGTGGTCAAGACCGTGACCCACGAAGAAGTCACGGCCGAAGAGCTGGGCGGCGCTCTGACACACACCACCAAGAGCGGTGTGGCCGACATGGCTTTTGAAAACGACGTGGAAGCGCTGCTGATGCTGCGCCGCCTCTACAACTACCTGCCGCTCAACAACCGCGAAAAAGCGCCCGTGCGCCCCAGTGGTGACCCATCGAGCCGCATGGACATGAGCCTGGACACCCTGGTGCCCGAGAACCCCAACAAGGCCTATGACATGAAGGAACTCATCGTCAAGACCGTGGACGATGGTGACTTCTTTGAACTGCAACCCGATTACGCCAAGAACATCCTGATCGGTTTTGCCCGCATGGAAGGTCAAACTGTGGGCATCGTGGCCAACCAGCCCTTGGTTTTGGCCGGTTGCCTCGACATCAAGAGCTCCATCAAAGCCGCCCGCTTTGTGCGTTTTTGTGACGCATTCAACATCCCCGTCATCACCTTTGTGGACGTGCCCGGTTTCATGCCTGGCACCAGCCAGGAGTTTGGCGGCATCATCAAGCACGGTGCCAAGCTTCTTTATGCATACGCCGAGTGCACGGTGCCAAAAATCACCGTCATCACCCGCAAAGCCTATGGCGGCGCGTACGACGTGATGGCTTCCAAGCACCTGCGCGGCGACGTGAACTTTGCCTGGCCCAACGCCGAAATCGCGGTGATGGGGGCCAAGGGTGCGGTGGAAATCATCTTCCGCGAAGACAAGGGCGACCCCGAAAAGTTGGCCGCCAAAGAAGCTGAATACAAAGCCCGTTTTGCCAACCCCTTTGTGGCGGGCGCTCGCGGCTTCATCGACGACGTGATCCAGCCCCATGAGACGCGCAAGCGCATCTGCCGCTCGTTGGTCATGCTCAAAGACAAAAAGATCGAGAACCCCTGGCGCAAGCACGGGAACATTCCACTGTGATTGCCAAGGAGAAGAACAAGATGTTTACCAAAATCCTGATTGCCAACCGCGGCGAAATCGCTTGCCGTGTCATCGCCACTGCCCACAAGATGGGCATCAAAACCGTGGCCGTTTACTCCGAAGCCGACAAAGAAGCACGCCACGTGCAACTGGCCGACGAAGCCGTGTTGCTCGGCCCCGCACCTTCGCGCGAGTCGTACTTGGTGGCCGACAAAATCATCGCCGCCGCC
>JAKFXJ010000385.1 GCA_021731425.1 Limnohabitans sp.
ACACTGGACCGCGCCGTGGCCAAAGGCTTTGTGCCCGCCAAGGAAATCCCGGCCGTGAAAGACAAAATTCTGGCCCTGGCCGATCGCTACAACTTTCAGCCCGACGACTTTGCCCGCCTGAGCCTGATGGAGAGCGGCGGTCTGAACCCCCAGGCCAGCAACGGCCATTGCCACGGCATCATCCAGTTTTGTGATGGACCCAACCGGGGGGCCGCCTCGGTGGGCTTCAAAGACAACCCGCGGGCGATTTTGGGCATGGGCTTGTTGCAGCAACTGGATCTGGTGGAACGCTACTTTTCACAAGCCGGTCTGCGCGTCAACGGCCCCCCCATCGGGCTGGACGATTTGTACCTGACGGTGCTGACCCCAGCAGCGCGGCAAGAAACACGGCCCGATGCGCCTTTGCCGATTGCCGGACCCCAAGCGCGTTACCTGCATGTGGGGCAAGACACGCGCGGCCCCATCACACGCAACTCCATCCTGGCGGGCCTGCACACCCTGACCAACGCCATGCTGCCCCCCATCGCCCGCGCGGCAGTGGCACCCGTGGCCGAGGCCGTGGGCAAAGCGGGCATGACCCGCCTGTACGAAGAGGTCGCAGGCACATTGCCAACGGCCTTGCCCACCGCCCTTCGGTGAGCAGCGGCAATTCTTGGCCGCAGCCCTTTGCCGCTGACGGCAAATTGCCGCTCTGACCGGCAAGGGGCATGGGGTCTAACGCCAAAGACAACAAATTTAACTGGCACGGCTTTTGCTGCTATCGACCACAAGGCGCTCAACTTGAGCCCCTCTCGTCAAAAAGTTGACGGCCTTGATCTTCGAGCCCGTGACCACAGGAGACCAGATGAATTTGTTGAACCAAGCACTCGGCGTGCACGAACAAGCTTTGCAAGTCAAAAGCCGTCGCCTGGAAGTGTTGGCGCAAAACATCGCCAACGCAGACACCCCGCACTACAAAGCACGGGACATCGACTTCAAGGCCGTGATGAAAGAAACCCAACTCCAAGACAACGCCATGAAGACCACGAGCCAAGGGCACTTTGCCGTAGGCCAAGGCATCGACGCCGATGGCATGCGCTACCGCACCCCATTCAACACCGCCTTTGACGGCAACACGGTCGAGATGAGTGTGGAACAAGCCCAGTACGGTAAAGCCGCCGCCGACTACCAGGCCACGCTGAACTTTCTGGAAAGCCGCGTGAGCAGCGTGCGCAAAGCCTTAAGAGGAGACTGATCATGGCCATGGACAATATTTTCGGCATTGCAGGCACGGCGCTCAATGCGCAGCTCACCCGCATGAACGCCACCGCCTCCAACCTGGCCAACGCAGGCACGGTGGCCACTACCGAACAAGATGCCTTCCGCGCCAAACGCCCGGTGTTCAAGGCCCTGATCGATGAGCAAATGACCCACAATGGCGCGCCTTACGTTGGTGGCGTCAAGGTGGACCGCATGGCCGATGACACAGCCCCTCCTCGCCGGGTCTCAGACCCCAGCAACCCCTTGGCCGACAAAGACGGTTACGTCTACCAGACCAATGTGAGTGAAGTCACCGAGATGGTCGAAATGATGGCCGCCGCACGCTCCTATCAGAACAACGTTGAAGTGATCAACACCGCGCGTCAACTGATGATGCGCACCTTGGACATCACCAAGGCCTGACCCGAAAGCACTCCATGGCCACCACCAACGTGACATCCTCCAGCCTGCTCAAAAACGTCTCGCGCTACGAAGACGTGAAAGACGCGGCCAAAAAAACCAACGAAGACATGGGCAAGCAGGAATTCCTGACCCTGTTCACCGCGCAGCTGCAAAACCAGAACCCGCTGGAACCTGTGAAGAACGAGGCCTTCGTGGCCCAGTTGGCGCAGTTCTCGCAGCTCGAAGCCTTGACCAATATGCAGTCGTCGCTGGACACTTTTGTCACCTCCATGTCGGGCGAACGCATGCTCGGCAGCGCGTCGCTCATCGGCAAAAAAGTGGCCGTGACGGACACGCCCACCCAACTGACTTCGGGCGGCACGATCGATGGCAGCATCGACCTGCCCATGGGTGCCAGTGGCATTCAGGTCAGTGTGTTCGACAGCCAAGGCCGCTTGGTGCAAGAGCTGATTGCAGGACCGCAAACACCCGGCACCACCCCGATTTCATGGGACGGCAAGGACGCCGCAGAGAACCCCGTGCCCAGCGGCCTGTACCGCCTGAGCGCCAAAGCCGTGGTCAATGGCCAAACCACCGATGTGCCGGTCACCACCTTGTCCACCGTGCGAGCCATCTCCAGCAACCCAGCAGATGGCAGCGTCAGCGTCGAAGTCGACGGCGGCAAAACCGTGCTGCTGACCGACGTCAAGCGCGTCGGCATCTGAACAGCCTCAACCAACACCCCCATTCAAACAGGAGCCATCCAGCATGTCTTTTTACACCTCGCTCACCGGACTGAACTCGGCCACGGCCCAGTTGGCGGTCACCTCCAACAACATCGCTAACGTGGGCACCTCGGGCTTCAAGCGCTCACGGGCCGACTTTGGCGACATTTTCTCCACTTCGCCACTGCAAAAGTCCTCGAGCAACATCGGACAGGGCGTCTCGCTCAAGCAAGTGAGCCAGGAATTCAGCCAGGGCAACATCTCCACCTCAGGCAACTCGCTCGATCTGGCCATCACGGGTGACGGTTTCTTCCCACTCAAAACACCCGATGGCCTGCAAGACATCTACACCCGCAACGGCTCCTTCACGCTGAACGACCAGAACAACGTGGTCAACTCCACGGGACAGCGTTTGATGGCAGCGTCGGTCGACTCGTCCGGCAAAGCCGACTTGACCGACCTGAACGCCCTGACCATCCCCCCCAAGACGTCAGGCGAAGCGGTCGAAACCACCCAGATCCAGCTCGGCCT
>JAKFXJ010000282.1 GCA_021731425.1 Limnohabitans sp.
GCAGGCCCTCGCCGCCCAAGGTGGTGCGGCCCGATGTGGCGCCCAGCAAAAAGCCGCGTGCCCGCTGATCGGCGGCGGCCCAAATGGCGTCGCCGACGCGCTGAAAGCCGAACATCGAGTAATAAATGTAGAAGGGCAGCATGGCCAGGCCGTGCACGCTGTAACTGGTGGCCGCGGCTGTCCAGCTGGCGATCGCGCCCGCTTCGCTGATGCCTTCTTCCAGAATTTGGCCGTCGGTGGCTTCGCGGTAGCTCAGCACCGAACCGATGTCTTCGGGCGCGTAGCGCTGGCCCACGCTGCTGTAAATGCCCACCTGTTTGAACAGGTTGGCCATGCCGAAGGTGCGTGCCTCGTCGGCCACGATGGGCACGATGCGCGGGCCCAAGGTGCTGTCTTTGAGCAGGTTGCCCAGCATGCGCACAAAGGCCATGGTGGTGCTCATCTCTTTGCCGTCGGCCTGCAGCGCAAACTGCCCGTAGCTGCCGAGTGCGGGCACGGGCAAACGGTCGCAGGTCGTCTCACGTTTGGGCAAGCTGCCACCCAAGCGGGCGCGGTGTTCGCGCAGGTAGCGCATCTCGGCGCTGTCGTCGGCGGGTTTGTAAAAGGCCAAGCCCTTGGCCTGCTCGTCGCTCAGCGGCAGGTCAAAGCGGTTGCGGTAGTCGATGAGGTCTTGCTCGTCGAACTTCTTTTGGCTGTGCGTGGTCATCTTGCCTTGGCCCGCGGTGCCCATGCCAAAGCCTTTTTTGGTGTGCGCCAAGATCACCGTGGGCTGGCCACGGTGCGCGGCCGCCGCCGCATACGCCGCGTGGATCTTCACGATGTCGTGCCCACCGCGCTTGAGCCGGTCGATCTGCTCGTCCGTCATGCCCTGCGCCAGCCTTGCCAGCTCTTCGTTCTGGCCAAAGAAGTTGTCGCGGTTATAGCGCCCGTCCTTGGCGGCAAAGGTCTGCATTTGGCCGTCCACCGTGTTGGCAAAAGCGCGCAGCAAAGCGCCTGTGGTGTCGCGTGCCAGCAGGCCGTCCCAGTCGCTGCCCCAGACCAGCTTGATCACGTTCCAGCCCGCGCCCGCGAACAGTTTTTCCAGCTCGTCGATGATGCGGCCGTTGCCGCGCACCGGGCCATCGAGGCGCTGCAAATTGCAGTTGACCACCCACACCAGGTTGTCGAGTTTTTCGCGCGCGGCCAAGGTCAGGGCGCTCATGCTCTCGGGCTCGTCCATCTCGCCATCGCCAAACACGCCCCACACCTTGCGTGCGCTGCAGTCTTGCAGCTGGCGGTGCGTCAGGTAGCGCATGAAGCGGGCATGGTAGATCGAGCTGATCGGCCCCAAGCCCATCGAGCCCGTGGGGAACTGCCAAAAGTCGGGCATCAGCCAAGGGTGCGGGTAGCTCGACAAGCCGCGTGCGCCGCTGTCGGGTGCGGTGATCTCTTGGCGGTAGTGCATCAGGTCCGCCTCGCTCAAGCGGCCTTCCAGAAAAGCGCGGGCGTAGACGCCGGGGGCGCTGTGAGGTTGAAAGAACACCAAGTCACCCTTGTGCTGCTCGGTGCGGGCATGAAAGAAATGGTGAAACCCGGTCTCGAACAAATCGGCCACGCTGGCGTAACTGGCGATGTGCCCGCCCAGCTCGCCATAGGCCTGGTTGGCACGCACCACCATGGCCAGCGCGTTCCAACGCATGATGGCCACCAGCCGCTCTTCGGTGGCCAAGTCGCCGGGGAACACGGGCTGGTCATCGACCGCGATGGTGTTCATGTAGGGCGTGTTCAGCTCGGGCTGCCAACCCGTGCGCTGCTGCCGCGCCACGACGGCCAGCTCGTCCAGGATCTGCCGCGCACGCTCGGGGCCTTGGGTGCCGATCAGGGCCAGCAAAGCCTCCCGCCATTCGGCGGTTTCTTCGGGGTCGATGTCGTGGGCGTTCAACATCGCTTGCAAATGGGGTTCGATGGGTGCGTTCATGCCTTTCACTGTACAGAGGCATGCGGCGCATGTGCTGCGCATTTGAGCCACCCCATCCATCATTTGAAGCACAATATGCCGAAAATATGAAGGATTCAGCACATGGTTCTGGACAACGTGGATTTGAAGATACTCGACGAACTGCAGCGCGACGGCTCACTCTCCAACGTGACACTGGCCAAACGCATTGGCCTGTCGCCCTCGCCGTGCCTAGCCCGCGTCAAAGCTCTGGAGAGCAACGGTGTGATCCAGCGGTACGTGGCGCTGGCCAGCGCGGCGGCGCTGGGGCTGGGCCTGACGGTGTTCATCTCCATCAGCCTCAAGACCCAAAGCAAAGAAACCCTGGCCGACTTTGAAGCGCACATCGCCCGGCACGACGAAGTGATGGAGTGCTACTTGATGACCGGCGACAGCGACTATTTGCTGCGCGTGGCCGTGCGCGACATGGCGGCGCTGGAGCGCTTCATCCTGGAACAGCTCTCGCCGATCCCGGGCGTCGAGAAAATCCGCTCCAGCTTTGCGCTCAAGCAGGTGCGCTACAAAACGGCGCTGCCGCTGGGTTTGGGGTAATGCACTTTCAACCCTGCGCCCGCGCCTTCAAATACGGCCCCACCATGTGGCGGCTGGTGCGTTGCAGGCCCATCAGCAAAGCGTGGTCGGCCTGGGTGCAGCCGTAGCGGGTTTTTAGGTCGTGCTGCATCTGCGCCAGCAAATGCGCGGCCATCTCGGCATCGGCCAGGGCCCGGTGGGCGCGGCCTGAAGAAGGCAAATGGTGAAGCGCCGCCAGCGTGCCCAGCTTGTGGTTAGGCGCTTGCGGGTACAGGCGGCGCGACAACAGCACCGTGCAGGCAAAAGGGTGCGAGCCGTCTTGCCCGCAACGGGCCAGCTCGGCCTGCCAGAAC
>JAKFXJ010000097.1 GCA_021731425.1 Limnohabitans sp.
ATCCCCGAGGGCAACCAACTCAATGCGGTGGAGCTGACCAATTGGTCCGAGCAGGTGCTCAAAAAACGCCTCGAAAACGTGCGCGGTGTGGGCTCAGTCAGCTTGGTGGGCGGCAGCAAGCGCGAGATCAACTTGTACCTGCAACCTGCCAACATGGAAGCGCTGGGCGTCACCGCCGATCAAGTGGTGGCCGCGGTGCGTAATGAAAACCAGGACTTGCCGGTGGGTGCGATTCGCTCGCTCCAACAAGAGCGCATCGTGCAAATCAGCTCGCGCATGGAGCGGCCCGAGGACTTTGGCCGCATCATCGTGGCCCGCAAAAATGGCACCCCCATTCGCCTGTCGCAAGTCGCCACGGTGCAAGACGGTGCGCAAGAGCTCGAGAACCTGGCGCTCTACAACGGCCAGCGCACGCTCTTGATGTCGGTGCAAAAGTCGCAAGACGAGAACACCATCCAAGTGGTGGACGGCCTGATCAAAGCCGTGGCCGAGTTGCAGAGCCAGCTACCACCGGGCGTCAAGCTCGAGCCCATCACCGACAACTCGCGTCCCATCCGCGTATCGGTGAATAACGTGCGCCAGACCCTCATCGAGGGCGCGATCCTCACGGTGCTGATCGTGTTTCTGTTCCTCAACTCTTGGCGCTCCACGGTCATCACGGGCCTGACGCTGCCGATCTCGCTGATCGGCACCTTCATGTTCATGCAGATGTTCGGCTTCACCATCAACATGATCACGCTGATGGCGCTGAGTTTGTGTGTGGGCCTCTTGATTGACGATGCCATTGTGGTGCGCGAGAACATCGTTCGCCATGTGCAAATGGGCAAAAGCGCCTACCGCGCGTCACTCGAAGGGACACAAGAGATTGGTTTGGCCGTGCTGGCCACCACCTTGTCCATCGTGGCGGTGTTTTTGCCGATTGGTTTCATGGAGGGCATCATCGGCAAGTTCTTCCACGAGTTCGGCATCACCATCGTGGCGGCGGTGATGATCTCAATGTTTGTGAGCTTCACGCTCGATCCGATGCTGTCCAGCATCTGGCACGACCCGGCCATCGACACACACGGCAAAAACCAAGCGCCTGTGAGCGGGTACGACAAAACCATAGGCCGCGTGACCGGCTGGTTTGACCGGGGCACCGAGCGCCTGGCCGATGGCTACCAGAGCATCTTGCGCTGGGCGCTGGTGCACAAAAAATCGACCGTCTTTTTAGCGCTCGGTATTTTTGTGGCCAGCGTGTTCATGGTCCGTTTGCTGGGCACCGAGTTTGTGCCCAAGGCCGACTTTTCAGAAACTTCGCTCAAATTCGAAACCCCGGTGGGCACCTCGCTCGAAGCCACCGAAGCTAAGACGCGCCAGGTCGAAGCCATCCTGCGTGACTTCCCGGAGGTGCGCTACACCCTCAGCACCATCAACACCGCCAACGCGCAGGGCAAGAACAACGTCAACCTGTACATCCGTCTGGTGGACCGCAAAAACCGCAACCGCAACGCCGACCAGATGTCGGCCGTGCTGCGCGAACGCCTCAAACAAGTGCCCGGCATCGCCGTCACACACGCTGGTTTGCTCGACGCCATCGGCGGCAACAAGCAAGTGGAGTTTTCGCTGCAAGGCCCGGACCAAAAAGAGCTCGAGCGCCTGGCGCTGTTGGCGCTGGCCAAAGTGCGGGACATTCCCGGTTTGGTGGACCTGGACTCCAGCGTGAAGCCCAACAAGCCCGTCATCGGCGTCGAGGTGATGCGCGACGCGGCCTCCGACTTGGGCCTGGGCACCGCACAACTGGCGGGCCCCTTGCGCACCCTGGTGGCCGGGCAAACCGTGGGCAACTGGCGGGCTCCGGATGACCAGACCTATGACGTGAATGTGCGCCTCTCACCCGAGGCCCGCAACAGCCCTCAAGACCTGGAGCGCCTGCCTTTTATGGTGGCCCCTGCCGCCGATGGCAGCCCACGCATCGTGCGCTTGGGACAAGTGGCCCGCGTCACCGAAACCACCGGCTCCAACCAGATCAACCGACGCGACCTGATGCGCGAAGTGGCCATCAACGCCAACGTGTTTGGCCGTTCGGCAGGCGAGGTGTCGGCCGATGTGCGTAAAGCCATGGACAGCCTGAACCTGCCGCCCGGCTACCGCTACAGCTTTGGCGGCTCGACCAAGAACATGGCCGAGTCCTTTGGCTACGCCTTGTCCGCCTTGGCCATGGCGGTAATCTTCATCTACATGATTTTGGCCAGCCAGTTCAAGAGCTTCCTGCAGCCCCTGGCACTGATGACCTCTTTGCCGTTGACCTTGATTGGCGTGGTGTTGGCCCTGCTGGCGTTCCGATCCACTTTGTCCATGTTCTCCATCATCGGGGTGATCATGCTCATGGGCTTGGTCACCAAAAACGCCATCTTGCTGGTGGACTTTGCCATCCGCGCCCGTGAGGACGGTCTGGAGCGCAGCGAAGCCCTGCTGCTGGCGGCCAAGGTGCGGCTGCGCCCGATTTTGATGACCACCTTGGCCATGATTTTTGGCATGGTGCCACTGGCCTTTGCCCTGACCGAGGGTGCCGAGCAACGTGCCCCCATGGGCCAGGCGGTCATTGGCGGGGTCATCACCTCCTCGCTGCTGACCCTGGTGGTCGTGCCCGTGGTGTACTGCTACATGGACGATCTGGCCCAATGGTTGCGTGCCAAAGCGGGCTTGGCCCCAGCCCGTCAGGGCCAGGACACCAGCGCCCCTTAAAATCATTGGATATTTGACCTAGACCCCCGCAGGAGTAAAAAACATGGATCTGAACCAGGCCCGCTTCAACATGATTGAGCAGCAAATCCGCCCCTGGGAAGTGCTGGACCCACAAG
>JAKFXJ010000123.1 GCA_021731425.1 Limnohabitans sp.
AAGGTCTCTATGGCCTTGTCAATCTGACCCTGCTGAGCTTGAACCACGCCCTCCATGAAGCGCCATTGCACCGCTTGGGGCGCGTTTTGACGCTCTTTTTGCACCAGCTGGCGGGCTTGCGTGAGTTGCCCGGCTTGCAGGGCTTTTTTGATGGCTTCTTCGGCGGCTGCAGGTGTTTGTGCCCATGTGGCCGATGTCACCCCGATCAGACCCACGAACAGTGTCAGCGTGGCCAAGCAGCGGGCATGCCGCAAAAGGGCCAAACGCCTTGACTCAAAAGGGGAAAACAACATGAACGGCTGAACCAATAAAAAGGGGTCCATTTTATCGGGCGAATCCCTTGCGGGCCCCGGTGGGCTGGATGGTTTCGGTGAACGGGGTCTGGAGCCCCTTTGCACAGGTGACTGTGGGTGACCGTGCGCCATGCAAAAATCCCCAAAACAGCCATGGATACGAGCTTGCACACCCCACCCAACGCCACGCCATCTCCGGGCCCAGCCCCAGCTCCGGCAGCCTGGGCCGGGCCCGGCATCCTCTTTGCCGTGTTGGCCATGGCCAGCCTGAGCTTCAGCGACGCCACCAGCAAATGGGTCATGGTCAGTGTCACGCCCGTCATGGTGTTGTGGTTTCGTTACGCCGTGCAGGCTGTGGGCACTGCGCTGGTGCTGGCCCCGGTGCGGGGGCGGGCCATGTGGCGCACACACAGCCTGCGTTGGCAACTGCTGCGCGGCTTGCTCATGGTGTCCTGCAGCTTGTTGGCTTTTTACTGTCTGCAGCGCATGCCGGTCGCTGAGTTCACCGCCACCGTCATGCTCACGCCTTTGGTGCTCACGGCGCTGGCCCGCTTTGTCATGAAGGAGCAGGTCTCGCCGCTGCGCTGGCTCATGGTGGTGGGTGGGCTGATCGGGGCCATGCTGGTCATCCGCCCGGGTGGGCAGGTCGACAGCTCGGTTGGCTGGATGGCGCTCACGGTGGTGCTGACTTACGCCGTGTTTCAGGCCGTCACCAGCCACATGACGCGCACCGAAGACCCGGCCGTGATGCAGCTCTACACAGGTTGGGTGGGCTGGGCGGTGAGCACGCTGCTGGTGTTCAACGCCTGGGTCACGCCAAAAAGCCTGACCGAATGGGCCTTGCTGCTCATGGTCGGTCTGGCCGCCACGCTGGGGCAATACCTCTTGATCGTGGCCTTTTCCAAAGCCCCGGCCTCGGTGGTCTCGCCATTCCTCTACACCGGGGTCGCCTTTTCGACGGTGATGGGCTGGTGGCTGTTTGACCACATCCCTGACGCGCTGGCCTTCACGGGCATGGGCCTGGTGGTGCTGTGTGGTGTGGTGGCGGGCCGCATCAAGGGCGCAGCCAAGGCCTGATCACTCAGGGCTGGGGGTGTTGAGCGGCCAAGTACGGCGACAGGGCTGACCACTCGACCGGGGCCTTGAACGCCAAAGCTTGCTCGGTGAACGGGTGTACAAAGGCCAGCTCTTGCGCGTGCAGCAGCAAGCGGGGGCTGAGGACTTTGATGTCCGGCGGCGCGTACAGCGAGTCGCCCAGCATGGGGTGGCCGATGCTTTGCATGTGCACACGCAGCTGGTGCGTGCGGCCTGTGACGGGTTCGAGCTCAATCAGGCTGGCGCTGAAATTGTCGCTGTGGCTGCTTTGCAGCACGCGCCAGCGGCTGCGGCTGGCTTTGCCGTCGGGGTGAATGATGTGCAGCGGGCGGCGCTCCCAGTCCAGCAGGATGGGGCCGTCGATCGTGCGCCAGCCGTCTTCGTCGGGCAGCTCGGCCGCTTGGGTTTGTTCTGGCTGCCCAGCAACCACCGCCACATAGCGCTTTTTGACCTGGCGGGTTTCAAACAACTTGCTCAAGCGGCGCTGGGCTTCAATGCCCCGGGCCATGAGCAGCAGGCCCGAGGTGTCTTGGTCCAAGCGGTGAACGATCAAGGCCTCGGGGTAGCGGTCTTGTACCCTTTTAGAAAGACAGTCCTGCTTTTCCGGGCCGCGACCGGGCACCGACAACAAGCCGCTGGGTTTTTCCAGCACCAGCAGGTGCTCGTCTTCGTGGATCGGGGTCATGCAGGGCGGGCCAAGTGGGCCCTGTCACAAGGGCTCTCGGCCGAAAAAATCACTTGTCTTTGACTTTGCCGCGAGGCGCCACAAAGGTGGACGGGGCCATGGGGCGGTCTGAGGTGAACGTCTTGGGCGGTGACGTGTCTTTCTTTGGCTTCTTGGCCATTTTGTTGCTGCGTTGTTCGCCTTTGGCCATGTTGGTTCCTTGGATAAACATCCCGGTTTGGGAAGCCCTTGATGTTAAAGCACAAAGCCGCAGAATCTGCGGCTTTGTAGGGGGGCGGCACCTGACGCTCCAAGAGCGGCAGGTGTGTTGCGACCTTATTTGACTTCAGTCACAAACTGCGCGGTGGGGCGGCGCACTTTTTTCAGGTTGGCCAGCCAGTCGCCTTCAGCGGCGCGGTAGCCCAGGGGCACGATCACCACGCTGCGCAGACCGCGAGCGCTCAGACCCAAGATTTCGTCGACGGCTTTGGGGTCAAAGCCTTCCATGGGCGTGGCGTCCACTTCTTCGAAAGCCGCAGCGATCAAAGAAGCGCCCAAGCCAATGTAGGCCTGCCGTGCGGCGTGCTCGAAGTTCACCTCGGGCGTGCGTGCTGGGTAGTTCTTGAGCAACATCTGGCGGTAATTTTCCCAGCCTTCGTTGGTGCCGCCGCGTTGGGCGTTGGTCAGGTCAAACATCATGTTGATGCGATCGGCCGTGTAGTTGTCCCAAGCGGCAAACACCAAGAGGTGCGAACCGTCGGTGATCTGGGCTTGGCCCCAGGCTT
>JAKFXJ010000007.1 GCA_021731425.1 Limnohabitans sp.
CAGCCTGACCGCCTCCATCTTGAATTCCAGCGTGTACTTGGCCCGTTTCCTCGTTTCACTCATCTCGTTCTCCTTGAACTGATTTTTAACCATCAGCTAAGCAGTACGTTTTTCGGGGGCAAGGTCAAGATACGGTTTTAGTGATCCACTTTGGAGTGGCGGCCTTCATTGCATTGGGATTGCTGTTGATCCCGATTGGCAGACTACGCGCGTGGCATTGGGTGCGTCATCGCCACTTGCGCATCTTGCATGCAGGGCTGATGGTTTTTGTGGCACTTGAGGCCGTGATCGGAATGACCTGCCCGCTCACCACGTTGGAAGCCTATTTGCGTGGCACCCAGGCGCACGAGTCATTCTGGGCTGAGCAAATCAGTCGCCTGTTGTTTTGGAACTTGCCGCTCAGTTTCTTTTTGATTTTGTACTTGGCCTGTGCGGCGTGGACCATTTTGCTCTGGTTTTTTTGTCGTCCGAGGCCAAAATGAGCTTTTATGGTGAGTATGTTTTTTGCATGTGTGCACACAGCGATATGGTCAAGCTTGGCCCAAAGCGAAGAGTTCAAGATGCGCATAAGGTTGTGTTAAAACTCGGCCTTGCCTAGGTGAAGCAGAATGAAAACCATGTACAAATTCCGACTTTTGCTTGCCGCCATGGGTCTGGTGATTGTTCATGGTCATGTCTTTGCAGTTCAGGCTCTGTCAAAAGTCAATGTCCAAACGCTTGTGCTCCAAGTAAACGGGGCCAAGGTTGAAATGGATGCTTACCCACCAACAGCCACGCCGACCGGCGCTGCCATCTTGGCTCATGGTGGTTTTCGAAATCGCAAAACGATGGCTGAACATGCTCAGGCGCTGGCAGCCCGTGGCGTGTTGGCGCTGGCGCCCAACTTGCCCTGTCAATTTGACCACCGCTGCAACGCACGCGCCATTGCTGAGCTGGTCCATCAGTTGCGCGGTGCAGAGACTTTTGGGCCCAAGGTCCAACGCGTCATGTTGGTTGGTTTTTCAGCCGGCGGATTGTCGAGTTTGCTGGCTGCAGACACGCCGGGCGTGGTGGGCTTGGATGCATTTGACCAATCGCTGCCCAATGCATCTGAAAATTTAGGACTTGCTGCCGCTAGCCGTCTTGCGACAGAGACGCTGTTAATGAGAGCACCCGCATCACGGTGCAATGCGCAGTCAGCGTCGGCGCCGTGGCGTTCGCAGCTCAAAGCACTTTGGCGCGATGAACTGATTGCGGGTGCATCGCACAGTGATTTTCAGGCGCCAACCGACTGGATGTGCCGACTCGCATGTGGTGAAACCAATGCATCGAGGCAGGCATTGGTCCGTCAAGGTTTGCTCGATGCAGCGGCTAGATGGCTGCCGTGAATGGATGGACTCCATGTTCAAAGCAGCCTGGCATGGGCCGTGCGCACGCGAGGCTCCACAAGGCACACGGACCGTCTCGCGCCCTTTGAAATCGACGCCGACAGATGCACTCTCTTTTGATGATTGCAAAATCAAAAGGAGACGGTTTTTCTGTCAGATGATGATTCTTCGAATTTCATGGGGAAGCGATGCCTCGTCTTCTGCACTCCAACTTTCAGGCAATCCCATCGGATAGGCCGCCTCTAAATAGTTTTCCCTAGTCAACGAAATGTGTAAGTTTTCTAGATGCTGCAAAACAGGATCAGGTTGTTCTGTCTTTTCTGTCTCAGAGCCATCATGTGCCAATTTTCTTGATGCAAAAGACTTTTGTGCAATCGTTGATGCGTTCATCTTTATCTCCTGAATATTCCGGCGCAGGGGCTTACGGCAATGTCTTTGTCTTGGAACACTTATGCGAACAGCCCACGCCTGCTGTCCGCTAATTCCCAACTCAGTTTGCGCCAATTCGGAAAAAATTGAAAGCTGGTTCTAACCCGAGTGCATGACATCCGACATTGGGTCGCTGCATCGCTGTTGAGAAATGGCGTGGGTGTTGGCGTTGCCTCGCAAATTCTTGGTCATCGTGATCAGACCATGTTGCTTCGGAGATATGGTCATCTAGACCACATGTCACTGCAAGATGCGCAGCAAGTTCGGTAGAGGTCTGTCAGTGAATCAAATGCGCTGCTGAATCCAACATGGTCTTTGGCTTGCGCCTGAAGATTTGCTAGATGGGGTGGAGCATTTTGAATTTTCGCTCAAGCCTCAACCTCTCAAAGTGTGGAGCCTTCTCAAAACCCGGGGCTATTCAATGCTCCAAAAATTCAAATTGTGGGCGAAGTTTTGGACGGGTCTTGCCGACCTGTGCCCGGTGCGATGCTCGACTTTTGGCAATCCGACGAAAGGGGCAATTACGACAATCGGAGCGACAAATTGAGAGGGCACCAGTTTGCAGATGCACAGGGTGGTTTCTCTCTCTTGTCGCTCATGCCGGGTGAGTATCCGGGGCGAACGCCACATTTGCATGTCAAGGTGCAACGAAGAAATGGGCCCGTGTTGACAACCCTGCTGTACTTCCCAAATCATCCGCGTAACAGGCGCGATTTTCTCTACGACCAGCGCTTGTTATTGGAGCCAAGGGGTACGAATCTTTTTTTTAGATTTGTCTTACCATCTTAAAAAAATCAAGCCTTGAATTCAATCAATCACGCTCGAGCATTTTTGGCAGACACAGGCGCGGCCTTTAGATTCATCTGGCACCAATGCTAAGACGTCAGAGGAGAATACAGCATCAAAGCACCAACAGTGTTCAGCTTTGCTTCCGTGACCTTGCCCCCGAAAAACGTACTGCTTAGCTGATGGTTAAAAATCAGTTCAAGGAGAACGAGATGAGTGAAACGAGGAAACGGGCCAAGTACACGCTGGAAT
>JAKFXJ010000303.1 GCA_021731425.1 Limnohabitans sp.
GTTCCACCACGCTGCCTTGTGTCAGGCGCATCAGGTCGCGTATTTTGATCACGGCACGGCCCACTTCGATGGACAGTGTGACCGGGATGTTTTGCAGCACATCGGCGTGGATCTGTCCTTTGTCGCCCATTTCCGGCGAGAACTCGGTGTCGTTGGTGATGTCGTTCATGGGTGCTCCTCAATGCGGTTCATTCTTGGACAGTGGGGCTGATGGCGTGGGTGATCTTGACCGCCACTTGGCTCCCCATTGCGCCCACTTCGACCTCGTAGACGGGCATGTCCTGGATCATGGCCCTGGCCGAGTCTGCTTTTTTGAAGGGCAGAACATCGCCGGGTTGCATGGTTTGTAGTTGATGCAGGGACAAGCTGAGCTTGCCCAACAAGATCTGAATTTCGAGTTCTGCGTCGCGCACCGCATCGGCCAGCTGGCTACGCCAGACTTTGTCCGACTCTTCATTGCCATCGCCTGTCTGTACACGGCTGCGCAACACATCACGCACGGGTTTGAGTGCCACGTAAGGGATGACCATGTCAATGAAGCCTTGACCTTGGCTGTTGGCGTCGGACTCGAAGCGACTGAGAACAACCAGGTCGTTCTCGTCGGCAATCTGGGCAAATTGGGGGTTGATCTCTGAGCTCACATGCTCGAATTCGATCGGCGTGACCGGTGCCCATGCTTCCTTGAATGAGCGAAAGAACACTTGCAGGATGATTTTGATGATCCGCGCTTCGGTGGGCGTGAACAGCCGACCGGGCGGGAGTTGCCCCACACCGCGACCAAATCCACCAAAGAAACTGTCCAAGGAGCTGAACACGACGGTCGGGTCAATCACCACCATGGCGTAGCCCCGCAGAGGTGCCATTCGGATGATGTTGACGGACAAAGGCGCCTTGAGTTCCTTGATGTAGTCGCCAAAACGCACAATTTGCGCCCGTGTCGGGTTGACCCGGGGGCTGGTGCGGAGAACTTCCAACATGCCCAAGCGGAACATGCGGATGAAGCGCTCGTTGATCATGTCCAAAGAGGCGACGTTCACCCCCAGGCTGCTGTCCTCTGCGGCCAGATCGTGTTTGCGAACTTGGACGTCCAGGTTGTAGCCCGTGTCGACTTCCATGCTTCCATCGTTGAAGCTGGCCGACATTGCGGCCAGTTCCTCTGGAGACAGCAGGTTTTGAGAATCAGACATGTTCAGTGATATCGGTCAGGCGTTCAAGGCTTACTGAACCACGAAACTGGTGAAAAAAACCTCTTCAATGCCGCCGAAGTCCTCGTACTTTTGAAGCACAGCATTCATCTCTTCGCGAATTTTGGCGGCCAACTCTTTACGGAACTCAGGTTTGGCCAAGTCGGCTTCGGTCATTTGGCGCATGGCATCCAAGGCCACTGAGCGCAAAGCGAATTCATGCTTTTTGGCATTTTTGAAGACGCGCTCGTCGTAATGGGTCATGATGGCCAGATTCAGCTGGATCACTTTGCGTGTGTTGGTCAGGTTGGAGACCAGGGGCTTTTCCAACTCCATGTAGCTGTTTTCAAAGCGCTCCAGTTCGGGGCTTTCTTTGGCTTTCTTTTGAGGAGCGGATGCCTCGTTGGCCGCGCCCTTGCCCTCGGCAGCACCTTTTTCAAGGTCTTTGAGCGCCTGTTCGGCTGCACTGGTGTCTTTCTTGTCAAAAAAGCCCGTGACGAACATCGTGCCAACGGCTGTGCCGACCAGCAACAGCAAGGCCACCACTGCGATCACGATGATCTTGATCAGGGGTGATTTCTTTTTGCCTTCAACTTCAATTTCTTCGTCTGCCATGGTGATTCCTTGGATAGGGGAGCGTCAAACCAACACATCCCAACCATCTTCGCCCATTTTTTGTCGAGCGACCGTGATGATCGGTGAATTTATCGATTTTGAATCATTATTTACCAAATCAGTCGATTTTGATGCCTGATTGGGTGTCGATTTCCCGCCATTTTGTCGAGTTTGACCATCCTTGACCTGCATTGAAGCAACATCCATGCCCATTTGGTTAAGGGTCTCCTTCAGCCGAGTCATGCCTTCTTGGAGCAGTTCGCGAGTGAGCGCTTGGGGCGCATTGAACACCGCATCCAATTGACCACTCAACATGCGCATTTCCACCTCGATGTGGCCCAGGGTGGCCGGTCGAAGTTGAAGTTTCAGGTGCCATTGACCTTTTTCCATTTCCGTCAGCATGCGTTTTCCGACGGCTTGTCCCATCTTTTCGGCAAGGTTCTGGATGTTTTCACTGCGTTCGGCGGCATCCGATCCCGCGCTCTGCGCTGTTTCCGTGGTGTTAGGGGCTGCTGGCAACGGCATCGGGGCTTCTTGTCTGGTGCCAGACATGGCGCCGGGATGGGCGGTGCTGGCCATGGGCGCTGGAGCTGATGTGTTCTCCAGGCCTGCCATGAGGCCATCCACCAATTCGGGATTGAACTCGGTGCCGAGGTCCAGCTCACTCTCCGAGATGGAGGGCATCGCGTTGGCCCGCTCGGGTTTGACCTCCAGGGGCATTGCGCTGCGAAGCATCCAGACCGCTGCCGGCGTGGGTTGTCGCATGAGTTGAATTTGGATGGCGGCGGCTTCAGCACTATCTGTGTCATTGACAGGGCGCGTGGCGGGGGCGCTCGCTTTGGCGTCCTCGCTCAACGCCAAGGCCCACAAGGCGGCGCCGGTGGTGAAAGCCGAATTGGCTGGCGTCATCGTGGCCATTGAGCTGGCAGGTGATCCAGGTTGGCCGGGCGTCGGTGCAGTGAGCGGAGATTCCACGGCTGTGGACACCTGCGGGGTGAGGTTATTGGCTGGCGTCATC
>JAKFXJ010000255.1 GCA_021731425.1 Limnohabitans sp.
AAGACGGTGACAAAGGCCAGAACCTGGTGCCGGTGCAAGCGGGCGAACAGGTCGGTGTGGAATCGGTTGAGGCCAAGGGCCTGAAGACCCGCCCGCCTGCCCGCTATTCAGAAGCCACGCTGCTGGGTGCCATGGAAGGCGCGGGCAAGCTGGTGGACGACGAAGAGCTGCGCGAGGCGATGCAAGAAAAAGGACTGGGCACACCCGCAACCCGCGCGGCCATCATCGAAGGCCTGCTGAACGAAAAATACATGCTGCGCGAAGGCCGCGAGATCATCCCCACGGCCAAGGCTTTCCAGCTCATGACACTGCTGCGCGGCTTGCAGGTCGAAGAACTCTCGCGACCTGAACTCACGGGCGAGTGGGAATACAAGCTCGCGCAAATGGAGCAAGGCAAGTTGAGCCGCGCCACCTTCATGGCCGAGATCGCAGCCATGACCGAGCACATCGTCAAGAAAGCCAAAGAGTACGACCGCGACACCGTGCCCGGTGACTACGCGACGCTCAGCACACCCTGCCCCACTTGTGGTGGTGTGGTCAAAGAAAACTACCGCCGATACACCTGCACAGGGGCCGACGGCGCGAGCGAGGGCTGTGGCTTCTCATTTGGCAAGTCGCCCGCGGGCCGCACTTTTGAGCAAGCCGAGGTTGAGCAGTTCATGCGCGACAAAAAGATTGGCCCATTGGAAGGCTTCCGCTCCAAGGCGGGTTGGCCCTTCGTGGCCGAAATGGCGCTCAAGTACAACGAAGAAGAAAAGAACTGGAAACTCGAATTCGACTTTGGTGACGACAAGAAAAACGAAGAGAGCGGCGAGATTGTTGAGCTCACCGACGAAGCACTGGGCGCTTGCCCCAAGTGCGGCAGCCCGGTGCACGAGCACGGCAGCAACTACGTGTGCAGCAAAGCCGTGCCCACGAACGAACAGCCCACACCGAGCTGCGACTTCAAAACCGGCAAACTCATCTTGCAGCAGCCCGTCGAGCGCGAGCAAATCGTCAAACTCTTGACCAGCGGCAAAACAGACGTGCTCGACAAGTTTGTCAGCAACCGCACGCGCCGCAGCTTCAAGGCCATGCTGGCTTGGAACCCTGAAGAGGGTAAAGTGACGTTTGAGTTTGAGCAGCGCGAAGGCGGCAAGAAATACCCACCGCGCAAGACGGCGGCCACCAAGACACCGTTTGGCAAAGCGGCCGCCAAAAAGACCCCGGCCAAAACCGCCAAAGCGCCTGCCGCTAAAAAAGCCGCCAAGCCTGCTGTCGAGAAGGCGCCGCGCAAAGCCGCTGTGGGCACCCTCAAACCCAGCCCAGCCCTGATGGCCGTGATTGGGGACGGCACCTACGCCCGCACCGAAGTGGTGAAAAAAATCTGGGACTACATCAAGGCCAACGGCTTGCAAGACCCCGCTGACAAGCGCTCCATCAAGGCCGACGGCAAGCTGCAAGCGGTGTTTGGCAAGGAGAGCGCCACCATGTTCGAGTTGGCCGGGATCATCGGCAAGCACCTGAGCTGAGTCTGCACAGGCCAACCTGAAAAATGCCACGCCAGTGGTGGCATTTTTTTTGGGGGATTGGCATCCATGCCACCCATGGTTTGGGCAGCGTTTCGGTGGGGGGTTTGCCCATCAGGGCGCGTGCAGCACCAACTTCACGGGCAAGGCATCCAGAAGGGGCTTGATCGCTGCCCACGCAGCAGCAGGCGTGGCGCGGGCGTCCACGGTCACCTGTGCATCACCCAAGGCGAGCACTTGCGGCCATTGCGGTGCCGGGGTCATCAAGGGGGTCAGCACTTGGTCGATCAGGCCCTGCACCACAGCCCCCGTGGCCAGGGTGCGCAACTCGGGTTTGTAGATCTTGCCCACATTGGTCACCGGCATGCGTTCAAGGAGGGTGATGCGTTTGGGTTTGGCGGGGGCTTCGTCCACGCGCTCGGCGGTAAATGCCAGCAGTTCTTCGGCACTCACTTGTGCGCCGGGTTTGAGGGTGGCAAAGGCCACAGGCAACTCACCCGCATACGCATCGGGCGCACCCACGGCGGCGCACAGGTCCACAGCGGGGTGTGCGCCCAGCGCGTCTTCAATCACCTTAGGGTCAATGTTGTGGCCGCCTCGGATGATCAGGTCTTTGGCGCGGCCCGACAGTTGCAGGCGACCTTGTTCGTCGATGAAGCCCACATCGCCCGTGATGAGCCAGCCGTCGGGTGTGAAGCTGCGTGCAGTCTCTGCCGCGTCCAGATAGCCCGAGAACAAATTGGGGCCACGGTAGAGCACCATGCCTTTTTCGCCCACAGGCAGGACTTGCCCGGTGGCTTGGTCTTCGCTGTTCAAGGCGGCGATGCGCACCTGCGCATGCGGCAGTGGCCAGCCCACACAACCGGCGGGTGCGCTCAGGCCCGGCGGCGCCACCGTGCTCAGGCCTGCGGTTTCGGTCATGCCCAGGCTTTCGTTGATCTGAAGGCCAAAGGTTTGTTCAAATCGTTGCGCCAGCTCGGGCGGCAGCGGTGCCGCGCCCGTACGGACCGAGCGCATGCGCGAGATGTTGGCCCCGTTCAGTGGCACACCCGCCAAAGCCGCCAGCACCGTGGGCACGCCCGACATGAGCGTGCAGCCGTGGTGCTCGGCCAGGCGCCAGTAGTTCTGCACCACTTCGCGGCTGCGAAACAGGCTGGGCGTGGGAATGATGACGTGCATGCCCACCGCCAGCGAACACAGGGCGCCGGGCAACACACCCGCCACATGGAACAGTGGGTAACCGTTGATGGTCACATCGCTCGCGCGAAAACCCTGCATCGTGGCATTGGCACATGCCGTCAACACATG
>JAKFXJ010000364.1 GCA_021731425.1 Limnohabitans sp.
AAGTGTGCACCGTGGTGGTGACCAGCTTGAAGGACCGCGTGTTCTGCTCCGGCGCCAACATCTTCATGTTGGGGGTGTCGAGCCACGGCTGGAAAGTGAACTTTTGCAAATTCACCAACGAAACCCGCAACGGCATCGAAGACTCCAGCAAGCACGACGGCCTGAAGTTTGTGGCTGCTCTGAATGGCGCTTGTGCTGGCGGCAGCTACGAGCTGGCCTTGGCTTGTGATGACATCGTCTTGGTCGATGACCGCTCCAGCGCTGTGTCGCTGCCCGAAGTGCCGCTGCTCGGCGTTTTGCCCGGCACCGGCGGTCTGACCCGCGTGACCGACAAGCGCCATGTGCGCCACGACCTGGCCGACATTTTCTGCACCAGCGTCGAAGGTGTGCGTGGTCAAAAAGCCGTGGACTGGCGCCTGGTGGACGCGATCGCCAAGCCTGCTGTGTTCAAAGACGTGGTCAAAGCACGCGCCACCCAATTGGCCGCTGGAAGCATCCGTCCCTCAGGCGCCAAGGGCGTGACGCTCACCCCCCTGAACCGCACCATCGCGGCCGATGCGATCACTTACACGAACGTCACTGTGGAGATCGACCGCACCAAGCGCATCGCCACTTTCACCGTCAAGGCCCCGGCCACGGCCCAGCCCACCGACATCGCTGGCATCGAAGCCGCTGGCATGAACTGGTGGCCCCTGCAGATGGTGCGTGAACTCGACGACGCTGTTCTGCACATGCGCACCAACGAACTCGACATCGGCACCTGGGTGCTCAAGACAGCTGGCGACGCTGCAGCCGTGTTGGCATCTGATGCCACCATGCTGGCCAACAAAGACCACTGGTTTGTGCGTGAGACCATCGGCCACCTTCGCCGCACCCTGGCCCGCATGGACGTGACCTCGCGCAGCCTGTTTGCCTTGGTTGAAGAAGGGACTTGTTTTGTCGGCACACTCGCTGAATTGGCTTTCTGTGCCGACCGCGCCTACATGCTGGCGCTGCCGGACGACGAGGCGAAAGCCCCCAAGATCCAGCTGAACGAAATGAACTTCGGTTTCTTCCCCATGGTCAACGACCAGACCCGCCTGCAGCGCCGCTTCTACGAAGAAGTGCCCGCCATGGAAGCCGCACGCGGCGCCATTGGCAAGGCGCTCGATGCTGACGCCGCTTTGGCTTTGGGCTTGGTCACCGCTGCCCCTGACGACATCGACTGGGCTGACGAGATCCGTCTGGCCTTGGAAGAGCGCTCTTCTATGTCCCCTGACGCACTGACCGGTTTGGAAGCCAACCTGCGTTTTGCCAGCCAGGAAAACATGTTGACACGCATTTTTGGTCGCCTGACTGCCTGGCAAAACTGGATCTTTCAGCGCCCCAACGCTGTGGGCGAAAAAGGTGCCTTGAAGGTTTACGGCAAGGGCGAAAAAGTTCAGTTCGACATGAACCGCGTTTAAGTCCTTTTCATTTCAGATCGTTGTGCAGTGTGGTTCCCGGTGGTCTACGCTGCAACCGAAATTTGCCCCCACCGTTGCTTTTTCATTTCTGGAGACTCTCATGTCCGGTATCAACTACAGCGAAAAGATCCCCAACAACGTCAACTTGAGCGAAGACCGCACGCTGCAACGCGCCTTGGAGCAGTGGCAGCCCAACTTCATCAACTGGTGGGACGACATGGGCCCCGAAGGCTCGACCGACATGGACGTGTACCTGCGCACCGCTGTGAGCGTGGACCCACAAGGCTGGGCCCAGTTCGGTCACGTCAAGATGCGCGACTACCGTTGGGGCGTGTTCCTTAACCCCGGCGAGCAAGACCGCAAGATCCACTTCGGTGACAACATTGGCGAAAAAGCTTGGCAAGACGTGCCTGGCGAGCACCGCGCCAATCTGCGCCGCATCATCGTCACACAAGGCGACACCGAGCCAGCGTCTGTCGAGCAGCAGCGCCACCTTGGCCTGACCGCGCCCAGCATGTACGACCTGCGCAACCTGTTCCAGATCAACGTGGAAGAAGGCCGCCACCTGTGGGCCATGGTGTACTTGCTGCACAAATATTTCGGCAAAGACGGCCGTGAAGAAGCCGACGCCCTGCTGCAGCGCAACAGCGGAAACGAAGACAACCCCCGCATCTTGCAAGCCTTCAACGAGAAGACGCCTGACTGGTTGTCGTTCTTCATGTTCACTTACTTCACCGACCGTGACGGCAAGTTCCAGTTGTGCGCTTTGGCCGAGTCTGCTTTCGATCCGCTGGCCCGCACCACCAAGTTCATGCTGACCGAAGAAGCGCACCACATGTTTGTGGGCGAGTCGGGCGTGAGCCGCACCATTCAGCGCACCGTGGACGTGATGAACCAGCTCAAAACCGACGACGTGGGCAAGCTGCGTGCCGCTGGCGTGATCGATTTGCCGACCATTCAGCGCTACATCAACTTCCACTTCTCGGTGACCATCGATTTGTTTGGTGCCGACCAGTCGTCCAACGCCGCAACCTTCTACAGCTCCGGTCTGAAAGGCCGTTACGAAGAAGGCAAGCGCGGTGATGACCATGTCTTGAAGGGCAACAGCTACAAGATCCTGTCGGTCGAAGACGGCAAGTTGGTCGAAAAAGAAGTGCCGATGCTCAACGCTTTGAACGAAGTGCTGCGCGACGACTACATCACCGACTCCAAAGGCGGCATCGACCGTTGGAACCGCGTGATCGCTAAGGCCGGTATTCCTTTCACCTTGACCGCCCCTCACAAGGCGTTCCACCGCAACATCGGCTCTTTGTCTGGCGCCAAGATCACGCCCGATGGCCGTGTGGTGAGCGACGAGCAG
>JAKFXJ010000050.1 GCA_021731425.1 Limnohabitans sp.
CGCCTGAAGCCCAAATGCGTTGGCAGCAGGCCTTGGCCCCCTATTACCGCGAATTTGGGCTGGACCCGTCCCAGATGCCCAGCGGCCCGGGGCGTGTGCCTTTTGCACACGACAGCGCCGATGTGCTGGAGGCGTTTCGACCAGCGGTGGTGAGTTTCCACTTTGGCCTGCCCGCGCCCGATTTGCTGGCACGCGTGAAAAGCTGGGGCTCGCTCGTGGTGTCGTCTGCGACCACGGTGGACGAGGCCCGCTGGCTGCAGGTGCACGGCGCAGATCTCGTGATTGCCCAAGGGCTGGAGGCCGGTGGGCACCGGGGCATGTTTTTGACGGACGACCTGAGCACACAACTGGGCACCATGGCCTTGTTGCCCCAAATCGTGCACGCTGTGGATGTGCCGGTGATCGCTGCGGGTGGTGTGGGCTCTGAACAAAGTGTCGCCGCGGCCAAACTGCTGGGTGCGGCGGGCGTACAAATCGGGACGGCTTATTTGTGCAGCCACGAAGCCAGCACCAGTGCCTTGCACCGCGCAGCCTTGTTGTCACCCGCCGCCCAGCACACCGCCTTGACCACCTTGTTCAGTGGCCGTCCGGCGCGGGGCATCGTCAACCGCCTCATGCGTGAATTGGGGTCATTGAATGCAGCGGCCCCGGCGTTTCCGCTAGCTACAGCGGCCATCGCCCCCTTGCGGGCTGCCGCAGAAGCGCAAGGCCTGAGTGACTTCACGCCCTTGTGGTCTGGCCAGAACGCATCGAATGCACGCAGCTTGAGTGCTGCCGACATCACGCGCGGGTTTGTGCAGGCTTGGCTCGGTGCATCCATGCATCCAGAGGGCTGAGGTGATCGACTGAAGGGCAGGCGTTTGCAGCTTCTTGCTTTCAGGTCCAAGCTCAGCGTCTGCCCAAAGGCACAATCTCCCCCATGGCCAAAGACAAATCGATTTTCACCTGCACCGAATGCGGCGGCACGAGCGCTCGCTGGATGGGCAAATGCCCCAGTTGCAACGCTTGGAACACCCTGATTGAAGGCTCCAGCGAGCCCGCTGCGGGAAAAAACCGCTTTGGCTCGGTGCATGCCTCGCTGGCCCCCACCTCGGAAGTGCTGCCGCTTGCCCAAATAGAAGCAGCCGACTTTGAACGTCACCCCACCGGCATTGACGAGCTGGACCGCGTGCTCGGCGGCGGCATGGTCGAGGGGGGTGTGGTGCTGATCGGCGGCGACCCGGGCATCGGCAAATCCACCTTGCTGCTGCAGGCGGTGGATGCGCTGCAGCGCAGCGGTATGCCCACCCTGTATGTCACGGGTGAAGAAAGTGGTGCCCAAGTGGCCATGCGCTCACGCCGTCTGGGCCTGCCCGATTCACAAGTGCCGGTGCTGCCCGAAATCCAGCTCGAAAAAATCCTGCACACCCTGCAGTCGCGCCAGCCGGGCATCGCCATCATCGACTCGATCCAGACGGTGTATTCGGACCAACTGACCAGCGCACCCGGCTCGGTGGCGCAGGTGCGCGAATGTGCGGCGCACCTGACGCGCACCGCCAAATCGACCGGCACCACCATCGTGCTGGTCGGTCACGTCACCAAAGAGGGCGCACTGGCGGGCCCCCGCGTGCTGGAGCACATGGTGGACACGGTGCTGTACTTTGAAGGTGACACCCATTCGAACTTCCGCCTGATCCGCGCCATCAAGAACCGCTTTGGCGCGGTGAACGAAATTGGCGTGTTTGCCATGACCGAAAAAGGCCTCAAGGGCGTGAGCAATCCCAGTGCCATTTTC
Source organism: Limnohabitans sp. (assembly GCA_021731425.1). GTDB lineage: Bacteria > Pseudomonadota > Gammaproteobacteria > Burkholderiales > Burkholderiaceae_C > Limnohabitans_A. The sequence continues at coordinate 1,775 of JAKFXJ010000050.1, forward strand.
CTGAGCCAACATGCCGAGCCCGTGCCCGGCAGTTGCGTGATGGTCACGCTCGAAGGCACCCGCCCGCTGCTGGTGGAGATTCAAGCCCTGGTGGACAGTGGCGGCCCATCGCCCCGGCGCTTGAGCGTGGGCTTGGACCGCGACCGCCTGGCCATGCTGCTGGCGGTGCTACACCGCCATGCGGGCGTGGCCTGTATGGACCAGGACGTGTTTGTGAACGCGGTGGGGGGTGTGCGCATCAGCGAACCGGCGGCCGACCTGGCGGTGATGCTGGCGATCACCAGCAGCCTGCGCGGCAAAGCTTTGCCCAAGGGTTTTATTGCTTTTGGCGAGGTGGGATTGGCGGGTGAAGTGCGCCCTGCGCCGCGCGGGCAAGACCGCTTGAAAGAAGCCGCCAAACTCGGCTTCAAGGTGGCGGTGGTGCCCAAGGCCAACGCGCCCAAAAAGAACGACAAAGCCTTTGAGGGCCTGACGATTTACCCGGTCGATCGCATCGAAGAGGCCATGCAGGTGGTGCGCGGGCTGGACTGAGCGCGGACCCCTTGGGTCCGCCGTGTGCTCAGAAGCGTTCCAGCTCCGGGTGCTTGATGGCTCCGGCCCGCACCAGCATGCGGCCGTACTCGGCGCAGCGGTTCAGCGTCGGAATCACTTTGCCGGGGTTGAGCAAACCTTGTGGGTCAAAAGCGCGTTTGACCGCGAACATTTGCTCGTTTTCTTCGGCGCTGAACTGCACACACATGCTGTTCACTTTTTCGATGCCCACACCGTGCTCACCCGTGACGGTGCCGCCCATGGCCACGCTGGTTTCCAAAATGTCGGCGCCAAACAGCTCGCAGCGGCGCAGCTGGTCCGGGTCATTCGCATCAAACAAAATCAGCGGGTGCAGGTTGCCATCGCCTGCATGGAACACGTTCAGGCAGCGCAGGGCGTACTTGGTTTCCATCTCGGAAATGGCTTGCAGGATGTCGGCCAGGCGCTTGCGCGGGATGGTGGAGTCCATGCACATGTAGTCGGGGCTGATGCGGCC
>JAKFXJ010000263.1 GCA_021731425.1 Limnohabitans sp.
CAATGGCCACCCATGTGCGGACAGGCAACTCATGGCGCAAAAAAACACGCGTGAACAGAGCAGTGAACAAAGGCCCGACAGCCATGGTGATCAGCACATTGGCCACGGCGGTGAGTGTCAGGGCCACCATGAACGCGGTGAACATGACACTCCAGCACAGGCCGGACAACCAGAAATAACGATTGCGCCAGGGCAAACGAGACCACACACCCATGCCCTGCCACAAAGGCAGGATGATCAGCAAGGACACCACGGTGAAGAAGCTGCGCCAGAAGGTGACTTCAAAGCTGCGGGCTTCCTCCAGATGCCGTGTCACCACCCCGGCCATGGACCACAAGGCGGTGCAGCCCACCATGGTCCAAACGGCCAAACCGTGTGTCATGCGCATGGTGGTCAACCGATCACTTGTTGCGCTTGCGGTCGCTTTCTTTCAAGTAACGCTTGCGCAGACGCACGCTCTTGGGCGTGATTTCGACCAATTCGTCGTCCTCGATGAACTCGACACCGTATTCCAGCGTCAAGTCGATCGGGGGCGTGATCTTGATCGCGTCTTCTTTGCCAGACACGCGGAAGTTGGTCAGCTGCTTGGTACGTGTGGCGTTCACCACCAGGTCGTTGTCACGGCTGTGGATACCCACAATCATGCCTTCGTACACCGGATCGTTCGCCTTGACGAACATGCGGCCGCGGTCGTCCAATTTGCCCAAGGCGTAGGTGAAGATTTCACCGTCGTCCATGGAAATCAGCACGCCGTTCTTGCGGCCGCCAATGTCACCCTTGTGCAGCTCGTAGCTGTCAAAGATGTTGGAGATCAGACCGGAACCACGGGTCAAGTTCAGGAATTCGTTGGTGAAACCAATCAGGCCACGGGCAGGAATGCGGTATTCCAAACGGACACGACCACGGCCATCGGGTTCCATGTTGACCAGCTCGCCCTTGCGCTCGCCCAAGGCTTGCATCACGCCGCCCTGGTGGGTTTCTTCGATGTCGGCGGTCACCAACTCGATGGGCTCATGACGCTCGCCATTCACATCGCGGAACACCACGCGTGGCTTGGAAACCGCCATCTCGTAGCCTTCACGGCGCATGTTTTCCAAAAGAATAGTCAAGTGCAATTCACCACGGCCCATGACTTCAAAGATACCTTCTTCATCGGTTTCTTTGACGCGCAAAGCCACGTTGTGTTGCAGTTCTTTTTGCAGACGGTCCCAGATTTGACGGCTGGTGACGAACTTGCCTTCACGACCGGCCAAGGGGCTGGTGTTCACGCAGAAGTTCATGGTCAACGTTGGCTCGTCCACCTTCAGCATGGGCAAAGGCGCAGGGTTGGCGTTGTCGGTGACCGTCACGCCAATGTTCAGGTCGGCAATGCCGTTGATCAACACGATGTCACCTGGGCCAGCTTCGGTCACTTGCACACGGTCCAAACCTTGGAACTTCAGCACTTGGTTGACACGGCCTTTGATGGATTTACCATCCGGGCCTTCCATGACGACCACGTCCATTTGGGGCTTGATGGTGCCTTGGCTGATGCGGCCCACACCGATACGACCCACGAATGTGGAGAAGTCGAGGGCAGAGATTTGCAGCTGCAAAGGTGCTGCAGGGTCACCCTTTTGTGGAGGAACGTGCTTGAGGACGGTGTTGAACAGGGCCGACATGTCGGGGCCCCACTGCTCACCGGGTGCGCCTTCTTCGAGCGATGTCCAGCCGTTGATACCGGAGGCGTAGACCACGGGGAAGTCGAGTTGCTCGTCGTTCGCGCCGAGTTTGTCAAACAGGTCAAAAGCGGCGTTGACCACTTTGTCGGGGTTGGCACCGGGCTTGTCGACCTTGTTCACCACCACGATGGGCTTGAGGCCCAAGGCCAGGGCCTTTTTGGTCACGAAACGGGTCTGGGGCATCGGGCCTTCTTGCGCATCGATCAGCAAAACCACACCGTCCACCATGGACAAAGCGCGTTCCACTTCACCGCCGAAGTCCGCGTGACCGGGGGTGTCAACGATGTTGATGTGGGTGCCTTCCCAGCTCACGGCGCAGTTCTTGGCCAAAATGGTGATGCCACGTTCGCGTTCGATGGCGTTGTTGTCCATCACGGTGTCCACGATTTTCTCGTGGTCAGCGAAGGTGCCCGACTGGCGAAGCAGTTGGTCCACCATGGTGGTTTTGCCATGGTCAACGTGGGCGATGATGGCGATGTTGCGAATTTGCTTGGTCATGCTTTCTCTTCCTTTAAACCTGCTCGGCCAGCAACGGCTCGGTGGCAGGTGAACTTTCTAAAATCTGTTGAATTTCCATCGGGCTCAACAATCGACCCGGAATCAATTCGCCGCCGTGCACATGGGCTGTTCCCAGCAAGGCACGAGGATGTTCTCCATACACCACGACTTGATCACAATCATTCCAAGGGCCGCGACGGCGCACCCCACTCAAAAATTTCCCTGCGTTCTCTCTGTCCAGACACACTTCGGTGTAGCCCGGCAGCAGAACATCGACCGGCTGCAGCGCCGCCAGCCGGTCGCTTTCAGCCATGTTCTCCAGTGCAGACAGCGTCACACACTGGGCTTCTTCAAAGGGCCCGGTGACCACACGGCGCAAAGCGCTCAAATGGCCGCCACAACCCAAAGCCTCAGCGATGTCCTCGCCCAAGGTTCGGATGTAAGTGCCTTTGCTGCACCGAACACGCAAACGCAAAAAAGGCACATCGCCTTGCAGTTGCATGTCCAGCAAATCCAGGTCATGAATCACCACGTTTCGCGCTTCGCGCTCCACGGTTTCGCCCTCTCGGGCATATT
>JAKFXJ010000305.1 GCA_021731425.1 Limnohabitans sp.
CTTCGGGCGTGCCGGTGTAGATCAAGTCGCCGGGCTGCAGGTGGTAGTAGGTGGACAGGTCGGCGATGATCTCGCGGATGTTCCAGATCAGTTTGTCCACGTTGGACGACTGCTTGGTGACGCCATTGACTTCGAGGGCAATGGCACCATTTTCGATCACCACGCCGGGCATGGGCACGATCTCGGAGCAGACCGAGCCTTGCTCGATGTCTTTGCCCGTGTCCCAAGGGCGGCCCTTGTCTCGCGCCACCAGCTGCAGGTCGCGGCGGGTCATGTCCAACCCTGCGCCGTAGCCATAGACCAGTTCATGGGTGTTGGATTCGCTCACGCGAAAACCTGCTTTGCCAATGGCCAGCACCAGCTCCATTTCAAAATGGTAGTTGTTGGTGCGGGGTGGGTAGTCGACGGTCGCGCCACTTTCCACAAGTGTCTGCGGCGACTTGGTGAAGTAGAACGCCTGCTCGACGCTCTTGTCGACGGGGCGTCCCATCTCCACGGCATGGGCGTGGTAGTTGCGGCCCACGCAGAAGATTCGGTTGATGGGGAAACGCTCTTGTTGGCCACGGATGGGCAGAGATGGAACGGCGGGTGGCGTGAAGAGGTAAGAAGTCATGGGTTTCATTGAAAGAAAAATCAACCGCGGTTTTCGTAGACGCCCAGCTTGCGGTGCAAGGGCGATTCGTCGGCGATGAAGACAAAGGCGGATTTATCTGCCTGAAGGTTGGTCAATGTCACGGCTTCGTAGCCGGGGGCGCAGCAGGTGTCGGCTTCAAGCAGGGTGAAGGTGCTGGCCACGATCTGCGCTTGTACAGCGCCTTCGATGACATGGAAGACCTGCGCGGGCGACCGGGCGGCTAAGCGCAGGGTCTGGCCGGGGCGCAGCATCAGGGCATAAAAGCCCAAGATGTTTTCAGCATCGCCACCGGTTTCCGGGTTGGTGTAGGTCACCTGCACCTGCTCCAAATTGGCGTCGTCCGAAGCCAGCGATTCGAGCGCGGCCTTGGCGTCTTTCCAGGCGTAGCGCAGCATGGGGTAAGCCTTCTTGCTACGCTCAAATACATGCGAAGGCACCACGCCGCCACGGGCGTATTGTTTGTCGCCTTGGCCGGGCACCACGGTCTGGCGGTCGCCGTTGATGTGGTAACTGGCCTCCATGTAATAGACCAGGGGCAAGTCCAGCACATCGAGCCAGATCACAGGCTCGGTGCCGTCGTGGCCGTGTTCGTGCCACAGGCCTGTGGGCGTGAGGATCAGATCGCCCCGGCTCATGGGGCATTTCTCGCCGTCCACCGTGGTCCAAGCGCCTTCGCCTTCCACCACCATGCGCACCGCGTTGGGCGTGTGGCGGTGGCTGGGGGCCCATTCGCCGGGCATGAGCAGTTGCATGCCCAAATACATGGCGGCGGAGGCCTGCATTTTGTCCAGGCCATGCCCCGGGTTGGCCAGCACCAGCACACGGCGCTCAGCTTTTTCAATCGGGGTGAGTTCGCCCGCTTTGAGCAACAGCGGCTTGATGTCTTGGTAAGCCCAGCAGGTCGGCTGGGTTTGGCGCGTGGGCACTTTGGGGGGCAGCACGCCCCGCAGGCTAGGCCACAGGGGCACCAGGTTCACCTTACGCAGGTCTTGCACATAGTCTGTCGGCAGGTCTTCGATGCGTCCGAGGTCGTTCATGGGGTGTCTCCTGTTATGCCTTGAGTTTTGCTGCGTCGAGGCAGTTACCCACGTTCCAGCCATACAGCCACTCCATCGCATCATAAAAGCGCTCGGGGCTGCGGCCGCGCCACAGGTCATTGCGCACCAAGCGCTCCACACCTTTGGCGTGGTAAATGCGCCCCATCTCGCGGCTGGAGAGCACGATGCGGGCCGTGCGGGCTACGCGGGCGCGTTGGTATATGTCCAAAGCCTTGGGCCAGTTGTTCTGGTGCGTGCGCAGGGCTTCGCCCAAAGTCACGGCGTCTTCCATGGCCATGCACGCGCCTTGCGCCATGTATTGCGTGGTGGGGTGAGCGGCGTCGCCCAGCAGGGTCACGCGGCCATAAGTCCACTGGCCAATCGGTTCGCGGTCGGCCGTGGCCCAGCGTTTCCAAGTCTTAGGCAGGTCGATCAGCTGGCGGGCTTTGGGGCAAATGCCCTGGAAGTAGCTTTGCACTTCTTCTTTGCTGCCGTCTTTGACGCCCCATTCTTCTTGCTCGCGGCTGTGAAAAGTGACCACCACGTTGTACTGCTCACCACCACGCAGCGGGTAGTGCACCAGGTGGCAGTTGGGGCCGACCCAGATGGCGGCGGCGTTCCACTGCAGGTCATGCGGAAAGTCTTTTTTGTCGACCACGGCGCGGTACACCACATGGCCCGTGACGCGGGCCGGATCGCTCACAAACTGCTCACGCACCACCGACTTGACGCCATCGGCCCCAATCAAGGCGCAGCCCTGGAATGCTTTGCCGTTTTGGTCCCACACGGTCACGCTATGCGCGTCTTGTTCGATGCGCTCTACCCGGGTGCTGGTGTGGAATTGCACTTGACCGGTTTCTTGCGCCGCTTCGAGCAGTGACAAATGCACATCGGCGCGGTGGATCACGGCATAGGGGTTGCCAAAACGCTCGCGGAATTTTTCGTCGGTGGGGATCTTGCCGACTTGGTATTCGTCGATGGCGTCATGCATCACCATGAAGTCGGTGTAGACCGCACGGCCCCGGGCCTTGTCGCCAACACCCAAAGCGTCAAACGCATGAAAGCCGTTGGGACCAATTTGGATGCCCGCGCCGATCTCGCCGATTTCGGG
>JAKFXJ010000377.1 GCA_021731425.1 Limnohabitans sp.
CTCTTGCCCCGACCGCACCGGCATCGTGCACGCTGTATCGGGTTTTTTGCTCGAGCGCGGGGGCAATATCGAAGAAGCTGCCCAGTACAACGACCACGACACAGGTTTGTTTTTCATGCGGGTGCAGTTCGCGTGTGACCAGTTGGGCGGTGATGCTCTGAATGCCCAGTGGGGTGCGTTTGCCACCACCTTCAACATGTCATGGGACCTGCACGCCACCGCCCAGCCGATGCGAACCGTGATCATGGTCAGCAAAGAAGGTCACTGCCTGAACGACCTGCTGTTCCGCTGGAAAAGTGGCTTGCTGCCGCTGGACATCCGCGCCATCGTCAGCAACCACCGTGAGTTTTACCAACTGGCGGCCAGCTACAACGTGCCCTTCCACCACATCCCGGTGACCAAAGACAACAAGGCGCAGGCCGAAGCCAAGCAGTACGAGATCATCCAGGCTGAAGGCGCCGAGTTGGTGGTGTTGGCGCGTTACATGCAAATCTTGAGCGACGACCTGTGCCGCAAACTGGCCGGGCGTGCCATCAACATCCACCACTCGTTTTTGCCCAGCTTCAAGGGCGCCAAGCCTTACTACCAGGCCCACGACCGGGGTGTGAAGCTGATCGGCGCCACCGCCCACTACGTCACGGCCGACCTGGACGAAGGCCCCATCATCGAGCAAGATGTGGCCCGTGTGGACCACAGCAAAACCGTGGAAGACCTCACAGCCCAAGGCCGCGACACCGAAAGCCAGGTGCTGGCCCGCGCCGTCAAATGGCACAGCGAACACCGCGTGCTGATCAACGGCCACAAGACAGTGATTTTTAAATGAATATTTTTGCGGGACAGATCTTTAGCTCTGCCCCCAACTGATCAAATATGTCTGCCCACTCGCGCATCCCCCCCATCCAGTGCCTCTTGACCTTTGAGGCCTTGGCGCGATTGCGCAGTGTGACCCAAGCGGCTGAAGAGTTGTGCGTGACGCCCAGCGCGGTGAGCCACCGGGTCAAGCAGCTGGAACAAATCATTGGCACCAAGCTGTTTGGTCGGGCCGATTTTTCGCTCACCACCGAAGGCATCGAATACCTGGCCCATGTGCGCGAAGGCTTGGTGTCGCTGCAACGCTTTCCCAGCGCCAGCAACACCCCGGGCCGCCGCAAACTGCGCTTGGCGGTCACCCCCACCTTTGCCCGCTCGGTGCTCATGCCGCGCCTCAAACACTTTCTGGACGCCTACCCCGAGATTGACATCACCCTGCAAGTGAGCATTCCCCTGCTCGACGTGGTGGCCGAAGACGCCGATTTGACGGTGCGTTTTGGCACCGGCCGTTATTCGGATGTGGAACATGTGTGTCTGGCCAAGGACGACGTGACCCCCCTGGCCTCGCCCGCCTGGCTGCGCGAAAACGGCCCTTTTACCAGCGCCGAAGACCTGCAAGGCGTGGCCCTCTTGCGCAGCCCACTGGAGCCTTGGCGTACGTGGTTTGCCGCGCACGACTTGGACTGGCCCGAGCCCATGGACGGCTCGTCTTTCAACGACATCGGCCTCATGTGCGACGCCGCCGCCCAAGGCTTGGGCGTGGGCCTGATCCGCACCAAACTCGGTGCGCCCTGGCTGGAAAGCGGCCAACTCGTGCGCCTGTTCGAGCGCAGCGTGCCCAGCCCCCACGCCCACTACCTGTGCTGGCGCACCGGCACCATGGAGCGCTGGGAATGCGCGACTTTTGCCGACTGGCTGAAAAAAGCCTTGGCCTGATTTCACAAGCCTGTCAAAGATTCTTCAGCCCCACGACTTGGGCTTGCGCGTACAGTTAAGGCCTAACTTGAAGGTTTTGAATGCCATGAGCGCCAACACCCCCGCCGAAACACAGCAACTGACCGCCACCGAACGTGCCGAGCGCCAACGCGCTGTGGTGCAAGCTTTGGGCCGTGTGCTGCCAGCCGATGCCATTCTTTACACCCCTGAAGACACCACGCCTTATGAGTGCGACGGCCTGACCGCCTACCGTGAGCGGCCCTTGGTGGTGGCCTTGCCGGAGACCGAGGTGCAGGTACAAGCCTTGCTCAAAACCTGCCATGCGCTGCAAGTGCCGGTGGTGGCACGCGGCGCAGGCACGGGCCTGTCGGGTGGCGCCATGCCGCACCGCATGGGCGTGACGCTGTCCATGGCCCGCTTCAACCAAATCAAAACAGTCGACCCCATCAGCCGCACAGCGGTGGTGCAGTGCGGCGTGCGCAACCTGGCCATCAGCGAGGCTGCCGCACCTTACGGCCTGTATTACGCCCCCGACCCGTCCAGCCAGATCGCCTGCACCATTGGTGGCAACGTGGCCGAAAACTCGGGCGGTGTGCACTGCCTCAAATACGGCCTCACGGTGCACAACGTGCTCAAAGTCAAAGGCTTCACCATCGAAGGCGACCCGATCGAGTTTGGCAGCGACGCGCTGGATACGTCGGGCTACGACCTGATGGCCGTGCTGGTGGGCAGCGAAGGCATGCTGGCCGTGACCACCGAAGTCACCGTCAAGCTGGTGCCCAAGCCGCAACTGGCCCGCTGCATCATGGCCAGTTTTGACGACGTGCGCAAAGCGGGCGACGCGGTGGCGGCCGTGATTGCGGCAGGCATCATCCCCGCAGGCCTGGAGATGATGGATGGCCCCATGACGATTGCCGTGGAAGACTTTGTGCATGCGGGCTACGACCTGAGCGCGGCGGCGATTTTGCTGTGCGAGAGCGACGGCACCCCCGAAGAGGTGGAAGAAGAAATCGGCCGCATGAGCGAA
>JAKFXJ010000266.1 GCA_021731425.1 Limnohabitans sp.
GGCTCAGGTGGCTTTTGGGGCAAGGGCTTTATGCAGGGCACTCAAACCCACTTGGAGTTCATCCCCGAGCGCACCACCGACTTCATTTTTGCGGCCTTGGGTGAAGAGTTCGGCTTGTTGGGTGGCCTGGTGTTGCTGGCCTGCTTTTTCTTCCTGATTTACCGGGCCCTGGTCATCGCCATGCAGGCCCCCACCTTGTTCAGCCGTTTGCTGGCGGGCAGCATGGCCATGATTTTCTTCACCTATGCTTTTGTGAACATGGGCATGGTCAGTGGGATCTTGCCGGTCGTGGGCGTGCCTTTGCCTTTCATCAGTTATGGCGGCACGGCCATGGTCACTTTGGGGCTGGCGCTGGGCATCCTGATGTCGATTGCCAAGTCCAAACAACTGGTGCAAACATGAAGCCTTCAAGCGCTGTGGCGGTGGTGGGTGCCGGCAATATGGGCGGCGCCATGTTGGCCCGCTTGCGCGATTTGGGCTGGTCAGTGGCCGTGCACGACACCGATGCACAGGCGCACGCCCAAGCCGTGGCGCTGGGGGCAGTGCCTTGTGGCTCGGCCGGGCAAGTTGCAAAGGGCTTGGCACCCCAAGGGGTGTTGTTGATCGCGGTGGTGGATGCGGCACAAACCGATGCGGTGCTGTGGGGCGAGGGAGGTGCAGGTGCGCACTTGCAGCCAGGCCAGTGTGTGATGCTGTGCCCGACGCTGGGGCCTGCCACGGTCGAGTTGCAGGCCAAGCGTTTGGCGCTGCAGGGCGTCGATTGCATGGACGCGCCCATGTCCGGTGGCCCCCTGCGGGCCCGAGAGGGCCGCATGAGCCTGATGGTGGCGTGTTCGGATGCCGTGTGGACGCACCACCAAAACTTGCTGAACGCTTTGAGCGACCAGGTCTTTCACGTGGGCACCCGGGCGGGTGATGGGGCACGCACCAAACTGGTCAACAACCTGCTGGCAGCTGTGAATTTGGCCGGTGCTGCCGAGGCCATGGCCCTGGCCGAACGCTTGGGCCTGGCGCCCGCGGCCACGCTGTCCGTGATCGAGGCCTCCAGCGGGCAAAGCTGGATCGGCTCGGACCGCATGCGCCGTGCACTGGCCGGTGACCTGGCACCCCGCGCCCATGTGAGTTTGTTGGCCAAGGACACGGGCCTGGCCCTGCAGGCCTCCGAAGAAGTGGCGTTTGACCCCCCTTTGGGCCGAATTGCACGCGAACTGTTTGCCCAAGCGCTGCAGCAGGGTTGGGCTGACCTCGACGACGCGGCTTTGCTGCAACTCATGCGCCAGCGCTGAGCGGCCCTCTTCCCTGGGCAAGATCAGACCGGTGTCTGAGGCTTGTCTCTCCAGACTCGGCAAGGGTCTTGTTCCGTGCCTACAATGACCCTATGATTTCACGCGAACCCACCCTCGAACGCTTGGCCACGGCCCGATCCCTCTTGCTCGAGCCTTTTGGTCTGGATGAAACCCACCTGAGCCGGGCGTTGGCCGCCATCAAGGCCCACGCAGTGGATGACGCCGACCTGTATTTCCAGTACACCCGCTCCGAAGGTTGGAGCCTGGAAGAGGGCATCGTCAAGACCGGCAGCTTCAGCATCGACCAAGGTGTGGGCGTGCGGGCCGTGTCGGGCGAAAAAACAGCCTTCGCGTACTCGGACGACATCTCCGAAGCGTCTTTGATGGACGCCGCCATGACGGTGCGCACCATCGCGCAGGCCACACAAAACAAACGCATCAAAGTGCCCGCCCGCAAGGTGTCGGCCAGCCGTTCGCTCTACCCTTCGCTGGACCCGATGTCCACGCTGGACAGCACGGCCAAGGTGAATTTGCTGGGACGTGTCGAGAAAATCGCCCGCGCCAAGGACCCCCGTGTGGTGCAGGTCATGGCCGGTTTGGCCACAGAATACGACGTGGTCATGGTGGCCCGTGCCGATGGCACTTTGGCCGCCGATGTGCGCCCATTGATCCGCTTGTCGGTCACGGTGATCGCCGAGCAAAACGGCCGACGCGAAGTGGGCAGTGCCGGCGGCGGTGGCCGCTTTGGCTTGGCTTACTTTGACGATCACATGGTCGAGACCTATGTGCAAGAAGCCGTGTCGGCCGCGCTCATCAACCTCGAAGCCCGCCCCGCGCCTGCAGGCGAGATGACGGTGGTCTTGGGCAATGGCTGGCCGGGTGTGTTGTTGCACGAAGCGGTGGGCCACGGCCTAGAAGGCGACTTCAACCGCAAAGGCTCGAGCGCTTTCAGTGGCCGCATTGGCCAGCGTGTGGCCGCCAAGGGCGTGACGGTGCTCGACGATGGCACCATCGCCGATCGCAGGGGTTCTTTGAATGTGGACGACGAAGGCCACGCCAGCCAAAAGAATGTGCTGATCGAAGACGGCATCTTGCGCGGCTATATCCAGGACGCGATGAACGCCCGCCTGATGGGCGTCAAGCCCACCGGCAACGGCCGCCGCGAAAGCTACGCCCATGTGCCCATGCCGCGCATGACCAACACCTACATGCTGGGTGGCGACAAGAGCGCCGAAGAGATTGTGGCCAGCATCAAAAAGGGCTTGTACGCCACCAACTTCGCGGGCGGCCAGGTGGACATCACCAGCGGCAAGTTTGTGTTCTCGGCCAGCCAGGCTTACTGGGTGGAAAACGGCAAGATCCAGTACCCCGTCAAGGGCGCGACCCTGATCGGCAGCGGCCCCGAGTCGCTCAAGAAGATCAGCATGATCGGCAACGACATGAAGCTGGACTCGGGCGTGGGCACCTGCGGC
>JAKFXJ010000217.1 GCA_021731425.1 Limnohabitans sp.
TCACGCCTTGCTCAAAACCCATCAGCTTCATGGCGATCTGGCCTTGGTCGTGGTACATGGTCACCACACCGTCGTAGCCGCCCGGCGAGCGGATGGCCCGCACAAAAGCCGTGTCGGCCGGAAATGGGCCATCGGCCGCAAAACCCATGTCCGCCGCTTGTTGCACACCGGGCGCGATGATGCGGCCCTCTTCGTCGCCGTAGTTGCCGTTGTCTCCGTTGTGTGGGTTCAGGCCGCAAACCGCCACTCGGGGTTGGTCGATGCCCGAGGCCTTCAGCGCCTGCGAAATCATGCGAATGGCATCGGCCACTTTCTCCGGGTTGAGCAGCGAGGAGACTTCGCTCAAGGGCACATGCGAGGTCACCCGCGCGGTCCAGAGGTTCTTGAGGACATTGAGTTCGCCACAAACGCCGGTGTAGTGCATGTGCTCGGCAAACCAGCGCAATTCGTCCTCTTGGGTCATGCCGCCTTGGCGCAGGGCCGATTTGTTCAGCGGGGCAAAACAAAAAGCATCGGCTTGTCCCGCCATGACCAGATCCACACCCGCGGCCAAGGCGTCGATCATGTAGCGGCCGTTTTGGGCATTGGCCACGCCCCGCTCAAAAGCTGGGGCGTTGAAGCCAGACCAGTCGTGCCAGACCACGTTGTTGGGGACTTGGATCGAGCCCTTTTGGCCAATCAGGATCACCTGGGCGTGTGTTTGCCAGGCGGGGTTTTTCAGCATTTTTTCGACCAATTCAGGGCCGATGCCTGCAGGGTCGCCAGTGAAGAGGGCCAGGGTGGGCAGGGTCATGGATCAGGCTCTTATGGGGGGAATGGGTGGATGTTCATAATCCGTAATTACGGATAATGCTAGGCAGGCGATACCCCCCGGTCAAGCTCTGGTTTTCCCCCATACTTCCACCCCATGCCTTCACAAGACCCTTCCAGCCAGATTGAGCGCGTTCCGCTTCACGAAGAAGTGACCAACCGTTTGCGCGACATGATCGTGTCCTTGCGACTGCGTCCGGGCGAGCGCATCCAGGAGCTGGAGGTGGCCCAGTTGTTGGGGGTGTCCCGTACACCGGTGCGCGAGGCCATCAAGGTTTTGACGGCCGAAGGCCTGGTGGAGCTCTTGCCTTTGCGTGGGGCGATCGTGAAGGCTTTTTCGGCCAAGGATGCCCGCGACATGCTGGAGGTGATCGCCTTGGTGGAGTCCTATGCGGGTGAGCGGGCCTGTCAGGCCGATCAGGCCCAGATCGACGCGATCTTGGCGATGCACCAGCAAATGAAGGTGTTTTTTGAAAGCCGTGAGCGGCTGGCGTATTTCGCGCTCAACCAGCGCATCCATGAGGCCTTGATTGCGTTGGCCGACAACGACACCCTGAGTATGACCCATGCCACGCTGAGCAAACGCATGCGCAGCCTGCGCTACAGCGGCAATTCCACACCGGAGAACTGGAACGCAGCCATGGCCGAACACGAACAGATGATGGTGGCTTTGGCCGCCCGAGATGCTGCGGCCCTGTCGCGCATCATGGGTGAGCACATCCGAAACACCTGGCCACGCATCAAGGATGTGGTGAGCTGAGCGCAACCCAGGCGCACCCCAGGACAAGTGGCTTGTCCCGCACTTGCCAAGCCAGCGGGGGTGCGCCTGCTAATCTGGTGGCATGAGCTCCTCCACTGCCGCTGCTGAACACCTGATCGACTCCGCTTACGCTGCACGGCGTTTGCTGGTCACCCTGGCCCTGATGACCTTGGGGGGCTCGAGCATGTACGTGGTGGCCGTGGTGCTTCCTGCCGTTCAGGCCGAGTTTGGCGTCAGCCGGGCCGATGCGTCTTTGCCCTACACCTTGATGATGATCGGCTTTGGTGTCGGTGGCCTGTTCATGGGCCGCTGGGCCGACCGCGCGGGCGTGCATGTGCCTTTGTTTTTGGGCGGTGTGGGCACGGGTCTGGGTTTCATCGCGGCCAGTCTGTCGGGCAACATTTGGTGGTTTGCGCTGGCGCACGGCTTGCTGCTGGGGCTGATCGGTAGCTCCACCACCTTCGCCCCCTTGGTGGCCGACACCTCGCTGTGGTGGCGCAAGCGGCGGGGCATTGCCGTGGCGGTGTGCGCCAGTGGCAACTACGTGGCCGGGGCCATCTGGCCGCCTTTGGCCCAGTACGGTGTCGAGTCCGTGGGCTGGCGCAGCACCTACGTGGCGCTGGGCCTGTTTTGCGGTATCGGCATGGTGCTGCTCAGCTTGCTCATGCGCCAACGCCCGCCCTTGCTGCAAACCCCGGTGGTGGGCAGCGCCCAAGCCCTGCAGTCGCAGCGGCCCTTTGGCCTGAGCCCCAACAACGCGCAGTTTTTGTTGTGTGTGGCGGGCGTGGCTTGCTGTGTGGCCATGGCCATGCCGCAGGTGCACATCGTGGCGTACTGCACCGACTTGGGTTTTGGCGCGGCACGCGGTGCGGAAATGCTCTCGCTCATGCTGGCCAGCGGCATCGCCAGCCGTTTGATTTCGGGGGCTATTTGTGACCGCATTGGCGGCTTGCGCACGCTGGTGCTGGGCTCGGTCTTGCAGGGCGTGGCGCTGCTCTTGTTTTTGCCCTTTGATGGCCTGGTCTCGCTCTACATCATCTAAGCGCTGTTTGGCCTGTTTCAGGGCGGCATCGTGCCCGCCTACGCCATCATCGTGCGCGAGTACTTCCCGGCCAAAGAAGCGGGCTCACGCGTGGGTGCGGTCATCATGGCCACGCTCTTGGGCAT
>JAKFXJ010000388.1 GCA_021731425.1 Limnohabitans sp.
AGGGTTGGCCAGCATGGGGGCTGGGAGCTCAAGGTTCAACATGTGCATGGCTTTTGCAGTCGGTTTCAACCGGGTCGATGTGTTTTTTTTTCGTCGCGCCACCGGGGCGCAACGGGTTTTTGGGGTTCAGCCTTCATGTCTTCAGTACTTTCTTCTGCATCTTGGCGTTCGGTTGTGCCGGACGAATGGCAAGCAGAAGTGCAATCGAGGCTGCAACCCGATGAGAACGCTTCAGCATGGGTTTTGGTTGACCTCAATACGGCACTGAAGTTCCACAAAATCGCCTTGATTTTGACCGATCGGCGTATCCTCACTGCCAGTTTGAGTGAAAAAAATTGGCAAAGCTGGCCCTTGGACGAAGGTCAACGCTTGCGCCAGTCGGACCACGCCGGGGTCGGGCAGCTCGAGCTCAGTGATGCACAAGGGCGTTTGGCCGTTTGGCGGTTTACTTTGGGCCTGCAAGAGCCCGTTTTTCGGTGGGCAGCGCAGTTCGAGGCGCAGCAAAGCCACCAAGCCCAAATCCAAGGCGGTGTGCCCGCCGAATTGCAGGGCAGACCGATGCAGTCGGCCCATGTGGTGGTGTGTCCGGTATGTCAAGCGGGCATGTCCGAGGACGATGACGAGTGCCCCGTCTGCAGCCGCGAAGACCTGAACCCCCCGTCCACCTGGACCTTGCTCAAAATCTGGCGCTTTGCCCGGCCTTACAAACGTTCTTTGTTGGCTGGCTTTTTGCTGACGCTGGCCTCGACCGCGGCCACCTTGGTGCCGCCTTATCTGACCATGCCGCTGATGGACGAGGTGCTGATTCCTTACCAAAACGGGGCTGACATCGATCCGGGATTGGTGTCCCTGTACCTGCTGGGTTTGTTCGCTTCGGGTTTGCTCGCCTGGGGCCTGGGCTGGGCCAAAACCTATATCCTCGCGTTGGTCTCCGAGCGCATCGGATCCGACCTGCGCACCACCACCTATGAGCATTTGCTCAAACTGTCGCTGGAGTATTTTGGCGGGCGCCGCACGGGCGATCTGATCGCCCGCATCGGCAGTGAAACCGACCGCATCAACGTGTTCCTGTCGCTGCACCTGCTGGACTTTGCCACCGACGTGCTGATGATTTTGATGACGGCCGTCATCTTGTTTTACATCAACCCCACTTTGGCGCTGGTGACTTTGTTGCCGCTGCCCTTCATTGGCTGGTTGATCCATGTGGTGCGCGAAAGACTCCGCACCGGCTTTGAAAAAATCGACCGTGTTTGGGCCGAGGTGACCAACGTGCTGACCGACACCATCCCCGGCATCCGGGTGGTGAAAGCCTTTGCGCAGGAAGACCGTGAAGCGCAGCGCTTCAAGGATGCCAACCTGCACAACCTGCAGGTCAACGACCGGCTCAACCGTGTTTGGTCACTGTTCTCGCCCACGGTGACGCTGATGACCGAGATCGGCTTGCTGGTGGTCTGGGGCTTTGGCATCTGGTTGGTGTCGGACGACCAGATCACCGTCGGTGTGCTGACCGCTTTTTTGGCCTACATCGGGCGCTTTTACAGCCGCCTCGACGGCATGAGCCGAATTGTCTCGAACACCCAAAAAGCCGCCGCTGGGGCCAAGCGTATTTTTGACATCCTGGACCACGTCTCCAGCGTCCCTGAGCCACTCAACCCTGTGGCTTTGCCGCCCCAGGTCAAGGGCCACATCACGGTGCGCGACGCGGACTTTCGCTACGGCAACCGCGCCGTGATCCGCCAGCTGAACCTCGACATCCAGCCCGGTCAGATGATCGGTCTGGTGGGCCACAGTGGCTCAGGCAAAAGCACGCTGGTCAATTTGATTTGCCGCTTTTACGACCTCAGCGAGGGCGCGATCGAGTTGGACGGCACCGACATTCGCCAGCTCAAAGTCGCCGACTACCGCCGTCAGATTGGCCTGGTGCTGCAAGAGCCATTTTTGTTCTTCGGCACCATCGCCGACAACATCGCCTACGGCAAGCCCGACGCCACCCGTGAAGAGATCGTGGCCGCAGCCCGCGCTGCGCATGCCCACGAGTTCATTTTGCGCATGCCCCAGGGCTACGACTCGCTGGTGGGCGAGCGCGGGCAAGGCCTGTCGGGTGGCGAGCGCCAGCGCATTTCGATCGCGCGGGCTTTGCTGATCAACCCGCGCATCTTGATCCTGGACGAGGCCACTTCGGCCGTGGACACCGAGACCGAAAAAGAAATTCAAAAAGCGCTGGACAACCTGGTGCGTGGGCGCACGACGATTGCCATCGCGCACCGCTTGTCCACCTTGCGCAAGGCCGACCGATTGGTGGTCATGGACAAGGGCGTGGTGGTCGAAGAGGGCACCCACGACGCACTCATGACGTCCCAAGGTGCTTACTGGCGCCTGTACGAAGCGCAGCAGCGCCAAGCCGAAGCCGAGGCGGTGCTGGGCGGCAGCGACGAGGACAAAAAGGTGAGCACATGAACCCGTTTGATTTGCAACGCGATGTCTTTGGCTGCTGGGTGTTGGTCTTGGCCGATGGCACGCGCCACTGCCCGATCACGGCGCTGCGTGCCTACCCGGTGTCGGCACCCCACCAAGGCGTGGCCTTGATGGATGCCGATGGCCATGAATTGCTCTGGGTGCCCGATCTCTCAGCGCTGCCAGCCGACTTGCAAACCACGCTGCGAGAGGCTTTGGATGAGCGTGAGTTTTTGCCTCAAATCCTGCGCCTGGACACTGTGAGCAGCTTGGTCACACCG
>JAKFXJ010000281.1 GCA_021731425.1 Limnohabitans sp.
TGCGGCCCGCGTAGGTGTAGTAGCCATCGGGGTCGCGGGTGTATTTGTCGCCACTCTTGGTCCAGACGCCTTGGAAGGTGTCGCGGGTTTTGTCGCGGTTGTTCCAGTACATGAGCGCACTGCTGGGGCCTTGGATGTAGAGGTCGCCGATTTCGTTGGGGCCGGTCACCACGCTGCCGTCTTCGTTGCGCAACTGCACTTCGTAGCCAGGTACAGCCTTGCCGGTGGTGCCATAGCGCACATCGCCCGGGCGGTTGGACAAGAAAACGTGCAGCATTTCGGTCGACCCGATGCCGTCGATGATTTCGCAGCCAAAGTGGGCCGTCCAGCGCTCGGCGATGTCGCGCGGCAGCGCCTCGCCCGCTGATGAGCACAGGCGCAAAGCCACTTGGCTTTTGGCGGGTAACTCTGGGTTGGCCAGCATGCCGCCGTAACCGGTGGGGGCACCATAAAACACGGTAGGTTGGTGGTCGACAAGGCGTTTGAAGGTGGCTTGTGGGGTGGGGCGCTCGGCCATCAGCACCACTGTGGCCCCTACGCTCAAAGGGAAGGTGAGCGCGTTGCCCAAACCATAGGCAAAGAACAGCTTGGCGGCCGAGAACACGGTGTCGCTTTCTTGCAGGTTCAGCACGCCTTTGCCGTACAGCTCGGCCGTCCAGTACAGGTTGCCCTGGCTGTGCACGGTACCTTTGGGTTGACCGGTAGAGCCCGAGGAATAGAGCCAGAAGGCGGGTTCATCGGCCAGGGTTTGAGCGGGCAACACTGGGTTGTTTTGGGCGACTAAGTCGGCCATGTTGAACTGGCCCTGTGCCAAAGCGCCTGTGGGGCGCGAGACCACCACTTGTTGCACCTCGGTTTTGGCCAAGTCCAGTGCACTTTGGAGGGCGGGCAGCAGGGCGCCCGAAACCAAGGCGGCTTGGGCGCGGCTGTTGCGCAGCATGAAGGCGTAGTCGTCGGCGGTGAGCAGGGTGTTGACCGCCACGGGCACCACGCCCGCGTAGAGCGAGCCCAAAAAGGCCACCACCCAGTCGCTGCAGTCGTGCATGAGCAAGAGCACGCGTTCTTCGCGTTTGAGGCCCATGGCCTGAAGGCTCCCGGCAAAGCGGCGGATCTGCTCTGCGAGCGTGCCGTATTGGACTGAGCCTGTGTCGTCAATGAGCGCTGTTTTGTTCGGTCGTCCTGCATTGCTGGCGATCAGGTGCTGGGCGAAATTGAATTCACTCGGGGGCGGGGTTGCTGGGCGCACGGTGTGTCTCCTCTTTATTTCGGTGGCCTGTGTTCAATTTCGCCAGTTGGCGGTATAAACATCATCTCATGCACTATGGTGCCTGTCTTGTAGTATGCAGTAAAGTGCATATTTCGGGTTGATGCAAATCCTAGGGTTTTCCCTTAACTTAGCCGCTGTGTTGAACATGACCTCTGAAGTCAAGCCGTCCACCGAAACCTCCGAGCCCGACACCAAGCGCAGTCCTTTTCTGGAGGCGCTGGGGGAGCGGGTGCGCAACTTACGCTCTAGAAAGGGCATGACGCGCCGCGCGGTGGCTGTGGCCGCCAACGTGTCCGAACGCCATTTGGCCAATCTTGAATACGGCATGGGCAACGTTTCTGTGTTGGTGTTGTTGCAGGTGGCCCATGCCTTGCAGTGCTCATTGGCTGAGTTGCTGGGTGATGTGACCACCACTTCGCCCGAGTGGTTGTTGATCAGGGAGTTGCTCTCTAAGCGCAGTGAGGCCGATCTGCGCCGAGCCCGTGTGCAATTGAGTGACATGTTTGGCGAGGGCGGCAACGCTCAGGAACGCAAAAACCGCATCGCATTGGTCGGCTTGCGTGGCGCGGGAAAAACCGCGCTGGGGCAGCGTTTGGCGGGTGATCTGGGCTTTCCCTTCATCGAACTTAGTCGTCAGATTGAGCAGTTTGCGGGTTGCCAGATCAGCGAGATCCACAACCTGTATGGCGCCAATGCCTACCGCCGCTACGAGCGCCGTGCGCTCGAGGAAGCCATTCAGATTTACCCCGAAGTGGTGATTGCCACGCCCGGTGGTTTGGTCTCAGATTCGGCCAATTTCAATGTGTTGCTTTCTCACTGCACGACCGTGTGGCTGCAGGCCGACGCCGCCGACCACATGGGGCGTGTGGCCGCGCAGGGCGACATGCGGCCCATTGCCGCTAGCCGTGAAGCCATGGAAGACCTCAAGCGCATCCTGGAAGGCCGATCGGCCTTTTATTCCAAGGCCGACCTGGCCATCAACACCAGTGGGCGCAACGAAGATCAGGCGTTCGAGGCCTTGCGGTCTTCGGTTCGCCAACATTTGAGCTTGGCGACTTGAGTGGAAGCAGGAAACTTCATTTCCTGGGGTAATCACCTATAAAATGAATTAAAGTGCATGTTGTGGTGGCGATTGACCTGCATTAAACTTCACTGCAACATGCACTGAAATGCATTTTTTGACAGAATTCAACCCTGATAGCACCGACGGAGACCACCATGAGCACTTCCCTTCAGGTCAATTACCAGACCAGCCCTGCCGAATACAAGCACATCAACTTGGCCTTTGAGGGCGAGATCGCGACCCTGTCGATCAACATCAACGAAGACGCTGGCATCCGCCCTGGCTACAAGCTCAAGCTCAACAGTTACGACCTGGGTGTGGACATCGAATTGCACGACGCGCTGCAGCGTATTCGTTTTGAGCACCCCGAAGTGTGCACCGTGGTGGTGACCAGCTTGA
>JAKFXJ010000101.1 GCA_021731425.1 Limnohabitans sp.
GTGCCCGAATGCGAGGCCACCGACATCCGCAGCCAAACGGCTGATGTGCTGCAGCAGATCGAACAACGCCTGGCCGAGGCGGGCAGCGACAAAACCCGCATCCTGCGCACCCAAATTTACCTCCAAGACATCACCGACATCGCCGCCATGAACGAGGTGTGGGACGCTTGGGTGGTGGCCGGCAGTGCGCCACCCCGCGCCACCGTGCAGGCCGCGCTGGCCAATCCGGCTTATTTGATCGAGGTGGTGGTCACGGCGGCGGTCAAGGGCTGACGCCGCTTTCATGCGCTACCGAAAAAATGGGCCTCTGTGGAGGCCCATTTTTGTTGGGGTCAGACCCGAAACTTCACATGCGCTCAAAAATCGCGGCGATGCCCTGACCGCCGCCGATGCACATGGTCACCAGTGCATAGCGGCCGTTCACACGCTGCAGCTCGTACAAGGCTTTCACGGTGATCAGCGCACCCGTGGAACCGATGGGGTGGCCCAGAGATATGCCCGAGCCGTTGGGGTTGACCTTGGCCGGGTCCAGACCCAGCTCGCGGGTCACGGCGCAGGCTTGGGCGGCAAAGGCTTCGTTGGCCTCGATCACGTCCAGGTCGTTGACCGTCAGGCCTGTTTTCTTGAGCACCGCGTGGGTGGCCGAGATCGGGCCCACGCCCATGATCTTGGGGTCCAGACCGGTGTGGGCATAACCCACCAGACAGGCCATGGGCTTGGCGCCCCGCGCCTTGGCGGCACCGGCTTCCATCAAGACCACAGCGGCTGCGGCGTCGTTGATGCCCGAGGCGTTGCCGGCGGTCACGGTGCCGTTTTCTTTCAGGAACACAGGCTTGAGCTTGGCCATGTCTTCGAGTTTGCAGCCGGGGCGGAAATGCTCGTCGGTGGTGTAGGCCACGTCGCCCTTTTTGCTTTTCAGCATGACCGGCATGATCTGGTCTTTGAAGCGGCCTTCTGCTGTGGCGCGTTCGGCGCGGTTGTGGCTTTCCAGGGCCAGGGCGTCTTGCATTTCGCGGGTGATGCCGTATTTGGCCGCCACGTTTTCGGCCGTCACACCCATGTGGATGTTGTGGAAGGGGTCGTGCAGGGCGCCGATCATCATGTCGATCATTTTGGTGTCGCCCATGCGTGCGCCAAAGCGGGTGGCCAGACTGGCGTAAGGCGCACGGCTCATGTTTTCTGCACCACCGCCAATGGCGATGTCGCAGTCACCCAGCATGATGGCTTGGCTGGCGCTCACGATGGCTTGCAGGCCCGAGCCGCACAGGCGATTCACGTTGAAGGCGGGTGTGCTCTCGGCGCAGCCGCCGTTGATGGCCGCCACGCGTGACAAATACATGTCTTTGGGTTCGGTGTTGACCACATGGCCAAACACCACATGGCCGACATCTTGGCCTGAGGTGCCCGCGCGGGACAGGGCTTCGCGCACGACTTGTGCGGCCAGCTCGGTGGGGGCAATGTCCTTGAGGCTGCCGCCAAAAGTTCCAATGGCGGTGCGCACACCGCTGACAACAACAACTTCACGGCTCATGGGGTTCTCCAGATTAAAAAAATAGACAAATGGGTACAGGGGGCAACGCCGATCAGTGTCAGGCGCAATGGCTACAGAGGCCTGACAAGGGCGCAGTTCGGTGGCTGTGCCTGTGCCTTTCAGCCCCGCACGTCGGCCACGGGTTCGCGCCCGAAATCGGGCCGGGCCAAAAAGCGCAAAACTTGCTCGGCCGCCTGTGCGGGCGTGCTGAGCTGGCCTTGGGCTTTGAGTTGCAAAAACTTCGCTTGGTCCGGAAACGCCTCGCCCGCCGCACCACGCAGTTGCACCTGCATGTCGGTGTCGATCACGCCGGGGGCGAGTGAGCACACGCGTGCGCCGTTGGGCAGTGGGGCTTCGTCCAGCGCCAAGCAGCGGGTGAAGTGGTCCATGCCCGCTTTGGCCGCGCAGTAGCCCGCTTGTGAGGCCATGGGGTAGCGGCCCAGGCCCGAAGAAATGTTGAGCACTTTGCGAGGCATGGGCCAGGCCTGTGTCGCACCCACAAACGCCGCGCTCAACGCCATGGGCGCTTCCAGGCCCACACGCAGAGCCATTGCCAAATCGGCGGCTTGGGACTGCCGCAGCGGCTTGATGGGCGGGATGACGCCCGCGTTGTTGATCAAGCTGACACTGCCGAAATCAGCCGGGTTCTGTGCCCGCAGCCAGTCGCGCAGACGATCGCTGGCGCCTTCACCGTCAGCCAGGTCGTGGGTCCATTGCGAAAGCGGCACAGCCGCCTTTTGGGCGGCTAAGGCCAGTTCAGCGTTGGCGTGGCGCGAGATGCAGAGCAAGGTGTTGCCAGGCTGCAGCAGTTGCTCGGCCATGGCCAGCCCCATGCCACGCGATGCGCCGGTCAGGATGTAGAGGTGTGTGGTCATGCCAAAAATCTTAGGGGCATTGCGCGAGGAATGCAGTGCCGGAGATGACAAGCGCTTGCCCAGGGCTCAATGGCCCTGCGCCGCGCGGATGCGGTTGACCTGCAAGGGGGTGACTTCGCTGGCCTGGTTGCCCCAGCGCGTGCGCAGGTGGGTCAACACGGCCGCGATGTCCCGGTCATCCAGCTCCAGCACTGCGGGTGGCATGCCAAAGGGGCGCGGATGGCCCTGGGTGGCCGGGCCGTAGCCGCCGTACAGCACCAGCTGCACCAGGTTGGTGGGGTCACTCATCAGCACAGCGCGGTTGCCCGCCAGGGCAGGGT
>JAKFXJ010000332.1 GCA_021731425.1 Limnohabitans sp.
TGACCGGGGGCGTCAAACACCAGGTACTTCACCGCCCGCCAAGCCTCGTCGTCGGGCTCGGCTTGGCGCACCACGCCAGACAGCCGGTCAAAAGCCCCCCGCACCATCCACAACTCGCCGTCGAGCGCCACCCGGGGCAGCGCAGACAAAAACCAAGTAGGGGCCGCGATGGCGCGGCCACTGCGAAAGCGCAAAACGCGCCCATCCCAAACGGCCCTGACGCCGTCGAATTTTTCGCTGACCCCAAAACCTTGTGGAGATCGGCCAGCGGGCCAGGACATGGCCAGCTGAACGCCGCTGTGCCCACCGGAGTCAGCAGGCTTCACGACCTGAGCGCCGACACGTGGCATCAGCCAAGGCGACAAAAGCAGCGCCGACAAACTGGCGCGTCGGCTCAGGCTTGGGGTGGTGGCAAGCTGTTGGCGCAAGGCCAAGGGTGGGTGAGGCATGGCGGGTCTCCCTGATGGCCCCATCAACCGACGCATGCCTTGAAAGCATGGCGGTATGGGTTCTTTTGTTTTCAGAGATGAATGATGCGGCGCTTTGTTCGCCAGCGCAAGCGGCGTCGCGAGGCTGCCCGTTCAGGCCATCAAACGCGAGCTCTTGGGCACATGGGCCATCAAAAACGCCATCTGGTCACTCAGAATGCGGCGGTTGCGCAAAATGAAGTCTTCCCACAGGCTGGGCACATAGGGCGCGTAGAGCAGCGGCATGTTGGCTTGCTCTGGCGTGCGGCTGCTTTTGCGGTGGTTGCAGGAGCGGCAGGCGGTGACCACGTTCATCCAATGGTCGGGCCCTTTTTGACTCACGGGAACAATGTGCTCACGGGTGAGCACCGATTCGTGAAAATGCCCGCCGCAATAGGCGCAAACATTGCGGTCACGCACAAACAATTTGGGATTGGTCAAGCCCGAAACCAGGTCAAACGGGTTGATGCGGGGCACACCCTGGGTGCCGATGATGCTGTTGACGGTGATGATGGATTGCTGGCCGGTGAGCGCGTTGTGCCCCCCATGGAACACGGCCACTTGCTGGCCCGCTTCCCAGCGCACCTCGTCGGCCGCGTAATGGGTGACGGCTTGCTCCAACGTGATCCACGATTGCGGCAGGCCTTGGGCCGAGAGTTTCAAAACCTTCACAGACGCCTCCATCCAACAGTTTAAAAAACCACTGACACGAAAAGTTCCGTCTCGATCCTGCTGGGTGCGGCTGGTGCCGCGGCCAAAAGAATCGGGCTCGGTCACAATATACCCTCTTACATTGACAAATCCGTGAAAGCTGGCGCCTGGCCCAGCGCACCGGCAGGACATGAGCAGCGACATGAAGGTTTTCCGAGGCTTCCACCACCCCGACTTGGCCCCCGCTTGCGCCCTGACCCTTGGCAACTTCGACGGCGTGCACCGCGGTCACCAGGCCATGCTGGCCCTCTTGCGCAGCGAAGCCGCCCACCGCGGCGTGCCCAGTTGCGTGATGACCTTCGAGCCGCACCCGCGCGACTACTTTGCCAAGGCCTTGAACAAGCCCGACCTGGCCCCGGCCCGCATCGCCACGCTGCGCGACAAGCTGCAGGAACTCGAGCGCTGCGGTGTGGACCAAGTGGTCGTGGTGCCCTTTGACGCCCGGCTGGCCAGCCAGTCGCCCCAATACTTCATCCAGCAGGTGCTGGTGCAGGGCCTGGGCGTGCGCTATGTGCTGGTGGGCGACGATTTCCGCTTTGGTGCCCAACGCGCAGGCGACTACACCATGCTCGACGCAGCCGGGCAAAACTTGGGCTTTGACGTGGCCCGCATGAACAGTTACGAGGTGCGCGGCTTGCGCGTGTCCAGCTCGGCCGTGCGCGATGCGCTGGCCAAAGGCGACCTGCCAGCGGTGCAGGCCCTGCTCGGCCGCCCCTACAGCATCAGCGGCCATGTGGTGCATGGGCGCAAGCTGGGCCGTGAATTGGCCGCCTCAGCCGAAGGCGCAGGCGACGGCTTTCGCACGCTGAATTTGCGTTTTTCGCACTGGAAGCCTGCCGCCAGCGGCATCTTTGTGGTGCAGGTGCATGGCTTGGCCGATCAGCCTTTGAAGGGCGTGGCCAATCTGGGCATCCGCCCCTCACTCGACCCCAATGACGTGAATGGCGGGCGCGTGCTGCTCGAGACCCATGCCTTCGACTGGCCCGCCCTTCTGGGGGCCGAGGGGGGCTACGGTAAAATCATCCGTGTGGACTTGCTGCACAAATTACACGACGAACTGAAATACGACGGTCTGGACGCCCTGACAAAGGGCATTGCCAAAGACTGCGACGACGCACAAGCGTGGTTTGCTTCGCGCCATGGTGAAACCAGCCGCCAAACCACCCGCGACCGAATTTGACGCTCCGGCCCGCGTTTGCCGCCTTCGACAGGCTCAGGGCAAACAACCTCCACGGCCCACCCCCTCTTGATCTCTCCGAACGGCCCGCCGCTCGGGCTGAGCTTGTCGAAGCCCTCTCGACTTGACGCACCATGACCGACAAAGACCAAAACCCCGACACCCGCATCAACATGATGGACACGCCGTTTCCCATGCGCGGCGACCTGCCCAAGCGCGAGCCGGGCTGGGTGAGCGAGTGGAACGATGGCGGTTTGTACAAAAAACTGCGTGCCGCCCGCCAGGGTGCTCCGCTGTTTGTGCTGCACGACGGCCCGCCTTATGCCAACGGCAAGCTGCACATTGGC
>JAKFXJ010000248.1 GCA_021731425.1 Limnohabitans sp.
GTGGACACCTGCGGGGTGAGGTTATTGGCTGGCGTCATCGTGGCCATTGAGCTCGCAGGTGATCCAGGTTGGCCGGGCGTCGGTGCAGTGAGCGGAGATTCCACGGCTGTGGACACCTGCGGGGTGAGGTTGAAAGCGCCTGTTTTCAGGTCTAAACCAGCGTTTTGAGTGGTTTTCAAAGAGTCGGCGTTGGACAGGCCCAGTTCCAGCTCCAAGCCTGCGATGCGGGTGGAGCTCACGCTTGCAGGATTTGTCGCAGAGGCCCCGGTCGCTGGAAATACCGACGGTGCCAATGTGTCCGCAGGCTTACCCAAGAGCCACTGCACGGCGTTTTCATCCAGGCCTTGCGAGCGGGCAAATGCCTCCAGGCTTTGTGCATCTGGCGCGGCTTGTGCTGGGGTGATCACATTCAGGGTGGGGCCCAAATTGACGGCTTTCAGTGACCAGCTGTCCATTTCAGGGTTGTGAACGTTAAAGAGCAGGGACATGTCTTGCACGCCTGCGGCCATTTCTTGCCCACTGGATAGCGTGCCTTCATCGCTTGCTGTGGCGTCCTGGGGGGTGCTCGAAACGCCAGTGTCCTGCTGCGCTTGGCGCAGCTGGTTCATGACTTGCCCAAATCCCGGGCCAATCGGCCCGGTTGATGGATCGCTTTTGATCTCTAAAGTATCAATTTTTGCGGCATTGTCTGCTCTGGGATTGAGGTCAATTTGCGTGATGGTCATTTGCCTGGCATTTCAAGGGGGTATGAACGGGTTCAAACGGGAAAAACATGGGCGGCATTTTTTTGCCGTCTGAAACTGCTTGGGTATGTATTCAGCAATTTGCGCACCAGGTTTGGCCAGAAATCGAAACCTTTTGGCGTCGCCACGAATCAAGGTGTCGAAGTCTTTGGCACGGGCCTTGCTTCGTCGTGTTGAGAAATCCACACACCGACCCGTTTTCCCAATGTCAGAACGCCTTTCACCATGAACACATTGACCCTGTCAGCGATCCGACAGAATCTTTCGAAATTTGATTTCGCAGGATTGGGCTTGCCTGCCCTGGTTCTCATGATCATGGCCATGTTGGTGGTGCCACTGCCACCGTTGTTGCTGGACATCTTGTTCACCTTCAACATCATGATTGGCCTGGTGGTGATCATGATTGCCATCGGTACCCGCAAGCCTTTGGAGTTTTCATCGTTCCCTTCCGTCTTGCTGTTCGCCACCATGTTGCGCCTGGCCTTGAACGTGGCCTCTACCCGTGTGGTTTTGGTCAATGGCCACGAAGGCCCAGAGGCGGCGGGCAAGGTGATTGCAGCGTTTGGCGAGTTTGTGATCGCTGGCAACTATGTGGTCGGTTTCATCATTTTCGTGATCTTGATGATCGTGAACTTTTTTGTTGTGACCAAAGGCGCGGGTCGCGTCTCTGAGGTCAATGCCCGCTTCACCTTGGATGCGATGCCAGGCAAGCAAATGTCGATTGATGCCGACTTGAATGCTGGTGTGATCGATCAGGAAACCGCCAAAAAGCGCCGCGAAGAGCTCGCGCAAGAATCGGACTTCTTCGGCTCCATGGACGGTGCCTCCAAGTTTGTCAGTGGTGACGCCATTGCGGGCTTGTTGATTTTGATCATCAACATCGTCGGTGGTTTGGCGATCGGCATCGGCCAGCACAATCTGCCCTTTGCCGAGGCAGCAAAAATTTACGTTCTGCTGACCATTGGTGACGGCTTGGTGGCGCAGATCCCGTCCTTGTTCCTGTCTCTGGCCACCGCCATCATTGTGACCCGTGTGACCACCTCGGAGTCGATGACCGAGCAGGCTTCGACTCAGCTGTCCAATGTTCCAGCCTTGTTCATCACCGCAGGCATTTTGACCATCATTGGTCTGGTGCCGGGCATGCCGCATCTGGTTTTTCTGACCCTGGCGGCTGCTACAGCCGGTTTGGCTTTCATGCTCATGCGCAAACAGATGCTGCTTGAGCAGTCATCGGCCGCTCCGGCTTTGCCCGCCAATGATGGCCCCAAAGAGCTGGACTGGGATGACGTGGAGCAGGTGGACCTGATTGGTTTGGAAATTGGTTACGGCTTGATTCCCTTGGTCAACGTGGAGTCCGGCGGGCAGTTGATGACCCGCATCAAAGGGGTGCGGAAAAAGTTGTCTGCGGAGTTGGGTTTTCTGGTGCAGCCCGTGCGAATTCGCGATGCGCTGAACTTGGAGCCCGACACCTACCACATCGTTTTGAACGGGGTGGTGCGTGGTCGTGGCGAAGTCAAAGTGGGCCGCGAGTTGGCCATCAACCCCGGCAAAGTCTACGGTCGTGTGGAAGGGCAACCCACCAAAGAGCCTGCATTTGGTCTGGAGGCTGTCTGGATCGAGCCTGCCTGGCGAGATCAGGCCCGGGCCTTGGGATACACCGTGGTGGATCCGAGTACGGCGATCGCCACCCATGTGAATAAAGTGTTGCGTGACAACGCCTCTGAGCTGCTCAGCCACGACGAAGCCCAGAAGTTGCTGGACAAATTGGCCGCCAAGTCCCCAAAGTTGGTGGAAGAGTTGGTGCCTGGCAAGCTGTCTTTGGGCGTGGTGACACGCACTTTGCAAAACCTGTTGCAGGAGTCGGTCCCCATTCGTGACATGCGCACCGTGGTGGAAGCATTGACCGAAGTGTGCGGCCGCACCCAAGACCCTGAGCAATTGACCCAATTGGTA
>JAKFXJ010000199.1 GCA_021731425.1 Limnohabitans sp.
CCGCCATGTCGCCCGTGCGGCACCAGTTGCCCGTGTATTTGGCTTGGGTGGCTTTGTCGTTGTTCCAGTAGCCCAAAAAGAACACCGGGTCGGGCTGGCCATGCACATCCAAACGGTTCACGGCCACTTCTCCCGGCGTGCCGGGTGGGCAAAGTTGGCCCGCTTCGTCGATGACGGCGACCTGATGGCCCGGGTAGCCCTTGCCCATGCTGCCAGGTTTGGCGGGCCACAAGCGGGCGCAGTTGCCCACCACGTAGTTGATCTCGGTCTGGCCAAACATCTCGTTCACGGTGACGCCCATCTGCTGCTGGACATAGGCAAACACCGCGTCACCCACCGCCTCGCCCGCGCTCATCATGGCTTGCAGCTTCAGGCGGTAGCGGGCTTTCACATCGGGCACGGCCTTCATCATGGCTTTGAGTGCCGTGGGGAACAAAAAGGTGTGCGTGACCGCGTGAGTTTGCAAGATTTCAAACGCCATCTCGGGCGAGAAGCGCCCGTTGAACGCCACGATGGGCCGCCCAAAGTACAGGCTGGGCAGCAAAGCGTCCATCAGGCCGCCGGTCCAGGCCCAGTCGGCCGGTGACCAGAACACCGCTTTGGACGGGCGACTGGCGTCGAACGGATCAAAACCAAACCAATTCTGGCTGCACACAAAACCCGTCAGGTTGCCGATCAGGGCACGGTGCGGGATGAGTGCGCCCTTGGGGTTGCCGGTGGTGCCGCTGGTGTAGATCAGCACCGCCGGATCCTCGGCCAGGGTGCTCACGGCTTTGAACGTCGCAGCCTGACTGCTCACGGCTTGTGCGTAATCGAGGTCGGCCTGCGCCCCCGCCTCCCCCACTCCGATCAGGGTTTGCAAACCGGGGCAGTCGGGGCGGGCCTGTTGCAAGGCCTGCACGGTGGATTCATCACACACCGCCACTCGGGCCTGGCTGTCGTTGATGCGAAAAGACAGGGCTTCAGGCCCGAACAGCATGGACAGCGGCATCGCCACCGCGCCCATTTGCAGCACCGCCATGTAGGCCACGGCCGTTTCAAAGCGCTGGGGCAACACAATCGCCACCCGGTCGCCACGCACCACACCCTGCGCCTGCAAGACCCGGCTCAAGCGGTTGGCTGCGGTTTGCAGCTGGGCAAAGGTCCAACTCTGGCCCAGGCCCTGACCCGCCACATGTTCGCGGATGGCGACGCGCCGTGCCGTAGCGGGCTGCGCCGCCCACTGGCCGCAGCAAGCCTGCGCCATGTTGAAGCGCTTGGGCACTTTCCAGCCAAAGCCTTGGTGTATGGCCGCATAGCGGTCCGGGGTGATGGGGCCTCGGCGGTCCTGGTTGCGACTGACGCTCATCGTGTGTCTCCTTATGATCGAAAGTATGTACCAAGTTCAACGCACATCACAAAGCCACTGGGTGCCGCTGCGCGGCTGCCGTTACCACGTCCGCCAGTGGGGCACGCCCACACCCGGTGCAACCCCACTTGTGCTGGCCCACGGCTGGATGGATGTGGCCGCTTCGTACCAGTTCATGGTCGACGCCTTCAGCGAGGCGTTTGTCAGCCAGCGCCCCATCATCGCCATGGACTGGCGCGGCTACGGCCTGACCGAGACCCCGCCCACCGACAGCTACTGGTTTCCCGACTATTTGGCCGATCTGGACGCCCTGCTCGACGCGCTCTACCCCGGCCAAACCATTGACCTGGTGGGCCACAGCATGGGCGGCAACGTGGTCATGATGTACGCGGGCACACGCCCCGAGCGCATCCGCCGCCTGGTCAACCTCGAAGGCTTTGGCATGGCCACCACCCAACCAGCCCAAGCCCCCACCCGCATGGCGCAATGGCTCGACGAGCTCAAAGCACAACGCGCGGGCGACAACACGCTCAAGGCCTACCCCGACGCCGCAGGTGTGGCGGCCCGCCTGATGAAGACCAACACGCGCCTGGGTCAAGACAAAGCCGACTGGCTGGCCCAGCATTGGGCACAAGCAGGCACCGATGGCCAATGGCGCATTCTGGGCGACTCGGCGCACAAGGTGATCAACCCGTATTTGTTCCACCTGGAGGAAGCCTTGGCGATGTACCGCCGCATCAGTGCCCCCGTGCTGGTGGTGGAAGCTTCGGACGACTCGCTGAGCCAGTGGTGGAAAGGCAAGTACACCTTGGCCGAGTTTCACGAGCGGCTGAAGTCGTTGCCCCAACTTGAACAAGCCCAAGTGCAGGACGCTGGGCACATGCTGCACCACGACCAGCCGCAGGCCTTGGCGTCTTTGCTGGAAAACTTTCTGCGCTGAGCCGCAAACTACAATTTGCGGTCTTTTTCATGACCCCCATCGCCATGCCGTTTTCCATCCGACAACCACTCCGAGGACCTTTAGGGGTCTTGGCCCTGCTGCTGAGCCAGGCCTGTGCCCCCGCCTTGGCGCAAAAGCCTGACCGCTATTGCCCCTCGTTTTTGGCCGTCGAAGGTGCACCCGAGCCCAAGCACCGGGGGGAAATCAGCTTCTCGCCTTTCACCCACCACTGGAGCCGCAGCCCTGAACACAAGCATGTGGTGCTGGTGTCCCTGGACGAGCAGCTGCCAGGTGACCGTTTGTGCGGTGTGAGCCTGTTCAGCAACTCCTTTGGTCAACCGTCGGCTTATGTCTACGCAGGTCAGCAGTTCAATGGCG
>JAKFXJ010000064.1 GCA_021731425.1 Limnohabitans sp.
ATTCAGTGGTGATGACCACCACCGGAAAATCGATGTTGGGGAACTGATCGACTTTGAGGCGCTGAAACGAGAAGATGCCCAGCACCACCAAGGCCAACATGACCATGGTGGCAAAAACCGGATTTTGCAGACTGACGCGGGTGAACCACATGCTGAGGTTCCCTTATGGCTTGGTGGAAACGGCGTTGGCCGGTGTGGCCGGGCTGGCCGGAGCCGTGAATTTCACGACCACCCCTTCACGCACCGGACCCACACTGCCCGTCAACACTTGAGTGCCTTCGGCAACGCCCGTTACCGCCACCAAGCTTTCACGTTCGCCTTCGCTGCGCACATCGGTTCGTACCGTGATGTGCACCACCTTACCGTCTTGCACCACCTGCACATAAGGCTGGGGTTTGTCAGTCCGCACACTGTCCAAGGGCACAGCCATAGCCTGCACGGTTTGTGTGCCCAAGCTGCCTTGGGCAAACTGGCCCTGGCGCAAGCCTTCGCGCCCTTGAATCCCCAAGTACACCAAAATGCTGCGACTGCCCGATTGAGCGCTGGGGTTGATGCGCAAGACTTTGGCCGTGATCGGGGTTTCCACGCCCTCCACCTTCAACTGCGCTGTCATGCCCACCCGAACAAGGCTCGCGTCTTCGGCAGTCAGGGCAGCCTCGAGCTCCAATTGTGAGAGGTTGATGACTTCGACCAACCGGGCCTCAATGGCCACACGCTCACCCGGTTGGGCCAGGCGCTGCGCCACCACGCCCGACAGGGGCGAGCGCAGCGTGGCATCGGCCAGTGACTTGTTGGCCAAGTCCAGCGCAGCCAATGCGGCAGCGTGGGTTGCCGTGGCGCCGTTCAGGCTGGCTTGTGAGGTGAGCAGGGCGGTTTGTGAGATGAAGCCTTGGTTCACCAGCGCCTGGTTGTTGTCGAACTGGCGCTGGGCAATGTCCACCTGGGCTTTGGCCGCATCGGCCTGCTGCTGTGCTTGGCGTACACGCGCTTGGTATTCGGTTTGATCAATGCGTGCGATCACTTGACCGGCCTGCACGCGGTCCCCCTCGCGCACGCTGAGTTCTTGCAACTCACCGGCCACACGGGCTTTGATGATGGCACTTTGGCTGGCCTTGAGGGCACCGGATACCGTGATGCCTTGGCTCAAACTTTGTGTACGAGCGGTGAACACGTCGGAGGCGGCCAGCTCGATGCTGGGCACCACGGCAGCGGTTGGGGCTGCTGGGGCTTTGCTCGCTTGGCGCTGGCTGGCCCAACGGGCACCACCTGCCAGCAGTGCGGCCAAGGCCACGGCTGAGAGAATCCAAGAGGTTGATTTTTTCATGGTCAGACAATTGTGATCAGATTTGTATCAAGGTTGTGACAGGCCACGCGCCAACAACTGGGCGTGTTGTGAGATGAAGGCTTCGGGATCAATTTGCTCGTGGCTGGGGCAGCAAGGCCCCATGGAGTGCTTCCACATCACCAAAAACAACAACGGTGACATGACCGAGTGCAACGTCAGCTCCACATTCACCGGACGGAACTCCCCACGTTCTATGCCGCGCTGCAAAGCGCTGCGCACCAAGGCGTGCGCTGGCATGATGACTTCGGTGCGGAAAAAATCCGCCAGCTCGGGGAAGTTGCTGGCTTCGCTCATCACCAGTTTGGAAATGCCCGAGGCCTTGGTCGCACCGTAGCGACGCCACCACTGGAGCATCATCCACTCGATCAATGCACTGGTGCTGCCCTGAAACTGCGCCACCTCGGCCGCACCTTGGGTGACGGGGGCGACCACGTTTTCACGCACCACGGCCTTGAACAGGTCTTCTTTGCTGGGAAAGTACAAAAAAAGCGTGCCCTTGGACACGCCAGCCTGCGCGGCCACTTCTTCGACGCGCGTAGCGGCAAAGCCTTTTTCCACAAACAGGTCCAACGCCGCCTCGAGCAATTCACCCGGGCGGTCTTGTTTGCGGCGTTCGCGTTTGTGGGGAGCGATGGGCTCGGTGTTATTCACGGGCGATTTAATGACTGACTGGTTAGTAATATACGGCTTGCGTCGGTCTTCGTCAAGGCGCTCACGCACGCTGCGCGGCCACAAAAAAGGCTGCCATGGGCAGCCTTTTGGCGGGTGGGAAGCCCGATCAGTTCGAGAAAGCCGGAATCCCGGTGATGGCGCGGCCCAAGATCAGGGCGTGCACATCGTGGGTGCCTTCGTAGGTGTTGACCACTTCCAAGTTCACCAGGTGGCGGGCCACGCCGTATTCGGCGCTGATGCCGTTGCCGCCCATCATGTCGCGTGCCATGCGGGCGATGTCGAGCGCCTTGCCGCAGCTGTTGCGCTTGAGGATGGAGGTCAGGTCCACCGAAGCGGTGCCTTCGTCCTTCATGCGGCCCAAGCGCAAGCAGCCTTGCAGGCCCAGGCTGATCTCGGTCAGCATGTCGGCCAGTTTCTTCTGGATCAGCTGGTTGGCGGCCAAGGGACGGCCGAACTGCTGGCGGTCCATCACGTACTGGCGGGCGCGGGCGTAGCAGTCTTCGGCGGCGCCCAAGGAACCCCAGGCAATGCCGTAGCGGGCGCTGTTCAGGCAAGTGAAGGGGCCTTTCAAGCCACGCACCTCAGGGAAGGCGTTTTCTTCGGGGCAGAAAACTTCGTCCATGACGATTTCGCCAGTGATCGA
>JAKFXJ010000084.1 GCA_021731425.1 Limnohabitans sp.
CGTACAAATCGCGCACCTCTTGGGCTTCGATGGCTCGGACAAACACACCCGCGTGTTTGCGCGAGACCACCAGCCCGGAACTCTCCAATTCGCGCAAAGCCTCCCGCACAGGCACCCGTGACACCTGCAAGCGCTTGGCAACATCCGGTTCGTTGATGCGGTCGCCAGGGACCAGATGACCCTTGAGGATGTGCTCGAGCAAATCCTCCCGCACCAGCTTGGCCAGTGAGGTCTCGCGCATGGTTTTGATGCGGTCTGTGGTGTCGGAGGTGATCCAGGGCAGCATGGTGGGCGGTATATTTTGGAATATCGTATACGATATTTTCATCTGGTGGCTGGGGCAGGTCGCATTACGCGACCAGCGGTGGGGTCTTGCCGTCAGTGCCCCATCCCCTGGTTTCTATGGGTTGGCGCCACAGGGCTTTGTGGGCGCCCTTAAAATGCCCAAAACATTCAAAGGTTGAGCGATGAGCATCAAGAGCGACAAATGGATCCGCCGCATGGCCGAAGAGCACGGCATGATCGAGCCGTTCGAGCCAGGACAGATCCGCAAAGACGCGTCCGGCCAAAAAATCGTCAGCTACGGCACCAGCAGTTATGGCTACGACATCCGCTGCGCCCCTGAATTCAAGGTGTTCACCAACATTTACAGCACCGTGGTGGACCCCAAAAACTTCGATGAACGCAGTTTTGTAGACATCGAAAGCGATGTTTGCATCATCCCCCCCAACAGTTTTGCGCTGGCCCGCACCGTGGAGTACTTCCGAATTCCACGCAATGTGCTGACCATTTGTCTGGGTAAAAGCACCTACGCCCGCTGCGGCATCATCGTCAACGTGACCCCGTTCGAACCTGAGTGGGAAGGCTATGTGACGCTCGAGTTCAGCAACACCACCCCGCTGCCCGCCAAGATTTATGCCGGGGAAGGCTGCGCCCAGGTCTTGTTTTTTGAGAGCGACAAAGACGACGTCTGCGAGACCAGTTACAAGGACCGGGGCGGCAAATACCAAGGCCAAGTGGGCGTGACGCTGCCCAAAACCTGAGCCCTTGGCGCATCAGGCCGCTTATCTGTATTTCTGCATAAGCAAAGAACAAATCAATGGTTTGATACTGCGTAAAAGTTCGCCACAATCTAAATGCTTGATGTCAGCCAGTTTGCCGTGTGCCTGGCAGACTCGTTCGCATTGATCTGTCCCAGACCTTTTGCAGGACAATCGTGCGGTATTTGAGGCATTCCAAGAAAAGACACCATGGCCAAAACAGCACCACCAGACGACAACGTCTTGACCGAATCGGAAGAGGTTTTTGAAAAAGCCGCCGAGGTCTTTCGTGTCATGTCGGCCCCCATGCGCTTGCGCATCATCAGTTCACTTTGCAACGGCGAAAAGAACGTGGGCGAGTTGCTGGCCGAGATCGACACCACCCAGCCCAACATGTCGCAGCACCTGAACACCCTTTACCAGTCGGGTGTGCTCGGCAAGCGCCGAGAAGGCGTACAAATTTATTACCGCATCATTAACAACCGCGTGGTCACGCTGTGCCGAGCCGTGTGCGTGCAGATCGCCAGCGAAAGCGATTGAAAGAACAACGTCAGTTTCAGGCCGGGTTTTCACGGGCACGCTTTCGCCATGGACCCGGCTAACATCCATTCATAAGGAGTAACGAATGAAGAAACATCTGCTATTGATTTCCGGCCTGCTGGCTTGCACCCTGAGCTGGGCTGAGGTCAAGGTGGTTTACCACCTGAGCGAAGGCATCCCCCAAGCCTCACGGGCCATTGGCAACATCCGCAACCACCTCAATGCCGACCCGACCGCCAAAATCGTGGTGGTTTCCCACGGCTTGGGCATCGACTTTTTGATCAGCGGTGCCACCAACCAGTTGGACCAACCTTTTGCGGGGGGTGTTGCTGACTTGGTCAACAAAGGCGTGGAGTTTCGCGTGTGTAACAACACCTTGGTGTCGCGAAAGATCTCGGCCGACAAGCTGTTGATGGAAGCCAAAGTGGTGCCTTCCGGTGTGGCTGAAGTCGCCAAACTGCAGGCCAACGACAAATTTGTTTACTTGCGCCCCTGAGCTTGCTGACGTTTGACGTCAGCGCTTGATTGATTTTTTACGAGGAAAACCTATGAAGATTCAAAACGCTTTGACAGCGGCCGCCTTGGTCGCCTTGTCTGGCCTGGCACAAGCCCAGGTTGATCCGCTGCACGTGCGCAGCTGGGCTGCATCGTGCGCGGCCTGCCACGGCACCGATGGACGCGCTCAACCGGGCATGATTTCTCTGGCCGGTGTTCCCAAAGAAATCACCACCCAAAAAATGCTGGATTACAAAGCCGGTCGCGTGCCTGCTGCCACCATCATGCATCAGCTCGCCAAGGGCTATTCAGATGAGCAGATCGCTGCCATTGCTGGCTACTTTGCCGCTCAAAAAAGATAAGGAATAACTGCCATGCAACGTCGTCATTTTTTGCAGACTGGCTCCGCTTTGGGCGCCATGGGACTGGTTTCGGGTTGCGCCACCGTGGGTGGTGGCAGCGGCCCCAAGGTGGTGGTGATTGGCGGGGGCTACTCCGGTGCCACGGCCGCCAAATACCTGCGCATGTGGTCTGAGCACAAGATCCAAGTC
>JAKFXJ010000363.1 GCA_021731425.1 Limnohabitans sp.
GTGCAGTGGTGGGCCTGGTGCTGATGAGCGGGTTCTGGAAATCACCGGTGTCTTTCAACATCTACGGCACCGAAGTCGGTTTACCCGGCGTGCTGCGCGATCTGGGTCTGATTGCCGTGACGTTCTTGTCGCTCAAAATCACCCCCTCCAAGGTGCACGAGGACAACCAATTCGGTTGGGCCCCCATGGCCGAAGTGGCCAAATTGTTCGCGGGCATTTTCCTGACCATCATCCCCGTCATTGCCATGCTCAAGGCGGGTGCCAATGGGCCTTTTGGGGCCGTGGTCGCTGCGGTGACCCAGCCCGATGGCAGTCCCGATGTGATGATGTATTTCTGGATCACAGGCTTGCTCAGCTCCTTCTTGGACAACGCACCCACTTATTTGGTCTTCTTCAACACCGCTGGTGGTGACCCGCAGGTTTTGATGACCACACTGGCCCCGACGCTGGCCGCCATTTCTGCCGGCGCCGTGTTCATGGGCGCCAACACCTACATTGGCAATGCGCCCAACCTGATGGTCAAGGCGATTGCCGAAGACCGAGGCGTGAAAATGCCAAGCTTCTTTGGTTACATGCTCTGGTCGGGATGCATTCTGGTGCCCCTGTTTGTTGTCATGAGTTTTATCTGGTTCCGATAATGACTAAACCTGCCATTCTGGTGGCCCGCGCCATCTTCCCCGAGGTTCTGCAGTCTTTGGCGCAGGTGTTTGATGTCGAGAGCAATCAGGCCGACGAGGTTTGGTCTGCTGCAGAACTCACCCGCCGTATGCAGGGTAAAGTGGGGGCTCTCACCACGGGCAGCGAGCGCATCGACGCAGCGCTCCTGCAGGCCAACCCCCAGCTGAAAATCGTGGCCAACATGGCCGTAGGCTTCAACAACTTCGATGTGCCCGCCATGACCGCTGCCGGCGTGTTGGCCAGCAACACCCCCGACGTGCTGACCGAGACCACGGCCGACTTTGGTTTTGCCCTGCTCATGGCCACGGCCCGTCGCGTGACCGAGAGCGAGCATTACCTGCGTGCTGGTTTGTGGACCAAGTGGAGCTACGACATGTTCGCCGGGGCCGAGGTGCATGGTTCGACCATCGGCATCATCGGCATGGGCCGCATCGGGCAGGGGATTGCCCGCCGCGCCGCCCACGGCTTTGGCATGAAAGTCATCTATCACAACCGCTCGCGCCTGAGCCCCGAGCTGGAAGCGGAGTGCAAGGCCACTTATGTGTCCAAGCAAGAGCTCTTGCAGACGGCTGACCACGTCATGCTGGTCGTGCCCTACAGCGCCGAATCGCACCACACCATTGGCGCGGCCGAACTGGCGCAGATGAAGCCCACAGCCACCTTGGTCAACATTGCACGCGGCGGCATTGTGGACGATGCAGCCCTCGCCAAAGCCTTGGCTGAAGGGCAAATTGCGGCCGCAGGTCTGGATGTGTTTGAGGGCGAGCCCTCAGTGCACCCCGACTTGTTGAAAGTCTCCAATGTGGTGCTCACGCCCCACATTGCCAGCAGCACGGTCAAAACCCGCAAGGCCATGGCGCAGCTCGCGGCGGACAACCTAGTGGCTTACCTGACTCGTGGCCAGGCCCTCACGCCGCTCAACACCGTGCCGGGCAAGGCCCTATGAGTGAATGGGTGTGGCTGGCGCTGGGTGGGTTGAACCTGCTCGGGCTCTTGGTCCTGTTGTTTCGCGCCAAAGCTGCACCGCTGGCTCAAGAAGACAAGTTGGCCGAACAAGCGGCCTGGCAGCAACGGCAGTTTGCCGCCTTGCAAGCCCAGACCGAGCGCCTGGAGCGCGAGTTGCGCTCAGAGATCAGTCAGTCGGGTGTGCAAGGCCGACAAGAGGCTATGCAAACCCTCACGCTGTTCCAGCAATCGCTGCTGCAGCAAAGCGCCGAAGCCACCCGCACCCAAAACCAGCAAATCGACGCGCTGGCCCAACAGCTGGCCTTGCTGCAAAAAAGCCTGACCGACAGCCTGGCCCAGCAGGTCAACGCGCTGTCTGAGGCCAACGCCCGCCGCCTGACCGAGATGCGCGGCACCATGGAAACCCAGCTGTCGCAGCTGCAGCAAAGCAATGCTGCCAAACTGGACGAGATGCGCCAGACGGTTGACGAAAAACTGCAAGCCACCTTGCAAGCCCGCTTGGGCGAGAGCTTCAAACAAGTGGCCGAGCGCCTTGAGCAAGTGCATAAAGGTTTGGGCGAAATGCACAACCTGGCACAAGGCGTGGGTGACCTCAAACACCTGCTGACCAACGTGAAAACCCGAGGCATGTTTGGCGAAGCACAACTGGCCTCGCTCCTCGAGCAGGTGCTCACACCCGAGCAATACGCCGTGCAAGTGGCCACGCGCCCCGGCGACAAAAACCGGGTGGACTTTGCGATTCGCCTGCCCGGCCGATCCGACAGTGGCCAGCCCGTGTGGTTGCCGATCGACGCGAAGTTTCCCAACGAAGACTACGAGCGCTTGCTCGAAGCCCAAGGCCGGGCCGACCCGGTGCAGGCCGAGTTGTGCGCCAAGGCGCTGGAGACACGCATCAAGCTCGAAGCGAAATCCATTGCTGAAAAATACCTCGAGCCGCCGCACACCACAGACTTCGCGGTAATGTTATTGCACACAGAAG
>JAKFXJ010000049.1 GCA_021731425.1 Limnohabitans sp.
CACCCCGCGTGCGCTGGGTGCTGGGCGTCACGGCCGCAGAAGGGGCCTTGGTGTTTTGGGCCTTGGCCTTCATGCCCACGCATTTGCACCAGCAGTTTGGTTTGAGTGTGGTGGCCGCGGGCTCGGTGATGATGGTGTATGGCGTGGGCGGCTTGCTCTACAGCCAGATGGCACGCCGCTGGCTGGCTTGGCTGGGCGAGCGCGGGCTGGTGCGCACAGGCGCCGCTTTGGTCGCGGTGGGTTTGCTGGTGCTGGCTTGGGGCAGTGGTGTGTGGCTGGGCATGCTGTCCTGCCTCATGACCGGGCTGGGCTTTTACATGCTGCACAACACGCTGCAAGTCCAGGCCACCCAAATGGCCCCGGCCGCACGCGGCTCGGCGGTGACCTTGTTTGCCTGTTCACTGTTTTTTGGCCAGTCCACGGGGGTGTTGATCATGGCGCAAAGTGTGGACATGGGCTGGCTGGCCTATGCTTTCACGGCAGCAGCGGTGGGCGTGACGGGGCTCGGGGTGCTGGTGTACCGCTTGGTGGGGCGGCACTGAGCCTTTTGGGCTCAGACCTCTTTGAGCAAAGGGCGCAAGGCCCACAGGCCGAGCACGGGGCCGGGGGCCAGCAACCACAAGGCCATGCTGCCCCACTGCTGCACGGCCCAGCCCAGCAGCAAGATACTGAGCACGGTGATGAAAAAGCCCACGCCGTTTTGCAGCACCAGGGCGCTGCCCAGCCACTGCGGCGGTGCGTGCTGCGACGACATGGCCGAAAACTGCGGCGAATCGGCCACCACGCAAATGCCCCAAAACAGCAAGGCCCCCAATTGCACCAGTGGCCAGGCATCGGGAATCAAGGGGTAGCCCAGACACATCAGGCCCGATGCGGCCAAGGCCGTGGCCGCCACCCGCGCACTGCCTACGCGGCGGCTCCAGATGCCGCCCAGCACGCAGCCAAAAAAACCGATGCCGATGGCCGCAAAACTGATGAGAGCCACCGAGGGTGCCCAGCCGTAGCCTGCGGTCAACAGTGCGCGGTGGATGGGCAGGCTCAGCCAAGGCAACACGCTCCAGAACGCATACAGCTCCCACATGTGGCCAAAGTAGCCCAGCGCCGACGCGCGAAAGCCGCGCACCGTCATCACCTCGCGCAAA
Source organism: Limnohabitans sp. (assembly GCA_021731425.1). GTDB lineage: Bacteria > Pseudomonadota > Gammaproteobacteria > Burkholderiales > Burkholderiaceae_C > Limnohabitans_A. The sequence continues at coordinate 1,143 of JAKFXJ010000049.1, forward strand.
GCCTGGGTATTCAGGCGCACGGGCGCAGGGGCGGTGGCTTGACCTGGCGAAACGGCCTGCTTGGGCGGCTGGCCCATCCAGGCCACCAGCGCTGCGCCCACCAAGGCCAGTGCCGATGAGCCCAGCAGCACCTCCGGCCAGGGCCAGCTCTGGCCAAGAGCCCGCAAACCGTGCGGCATGGCCGTGCCCAAGGTCAGCATGCCCACCAACCAACCCAGTGCGGCGGCCGGTTTGCTGACTACCCGCTGCACCAGCATCTTCATGCCCAATGGGTAGATGCCTGCCAGGCACATGCCCACCAGAAAACGCAGGCTCCAAAACACGCCGTAATCGGTCACGCCCCAGGTGACGGCGGCGTTCGCCAGCGCCCCGATCGCGCTGCACACCACAAAAATGCGCGTGGGCTGAAAACGGTCGGCTGCGCCACTGAATGCAAACACCATGGTGCCCGCTATGAAACCCAGTTGGGTGGCGGCCAGCAGCCAACCAAAAGAAGTCGCGCTCAGTTGCCAGGCCTGCATCAGGCTGTCAGCGACCCCGCTGGGGCTGAACCACAGCGAGGTGCTCAGGCACTGGGCCAGAACAATGGCCGCCACTGCCAGGGAGGGGTTGAACCCGGCGGAAGGCATGTTTGGCGGTTGGGTGTTCACTTCAAAAGTATATCGATGAACTTTCAAAAGGCGCTTCGTCAGACCGTACTGGGGTGACGATAAGATCCCCTGTCAAGATTTTTGAAAATCCTTCCCATGACAGACCGCTACGCCGTGATCGGCAACCCCATTGTGCAAAGCAAATCGCCCCTGATCCACAGCGCTTTTGCGCAAGTCACAGGGCAAGACATCGATTACGGCAAGTTGCTTAGCCCCTTGGGCGAGTTTGCGGCCACGGTGGACGCGTTTCGAGCCAGTGGCGGGCGCGGCATGAACGTGACCGCGCCTTTCAAGATGGACGCCTTTGCCTACGCCACCGATTTGGCCCCCAGCGCCCAGATGGCGGGTGCAGTGAACGCGATGAAGTTCGAGGGCGACAAGGTGTATGCCGAAAACTTTGACGGTGTGGGCCTGGTGCGCGACTTGGTGCACAACCTGGCCTGCCCGCTGCAGGGGCGGCGTGTGTTGATTTTGGGTGCGGGTGGCGCCACACGCGGGGCCTTGCTGCCGCTCTTGGCCGAGCAACCTGCCGAGCTGGTGATCGTCAACCGCACGGTGGCCAAGGCGCAAGAGTTGGCGGCTTTGGCGCAGCAGCATCAAACCGGCCAAGTGCCTGTGCAGGGGCTGGGTTATGCCGACTTGCAAGGGCAAACTTTTGATGTGGTGCTCAATGCCAGCTCGTCCAGCCTCACGGCCGAGTTGCCACCTTTGCCCGCCAGTGTGTTTGCGCCTGGCGCTCTGGCCTACGACCTGACTTACGGCAAAGGCCTCACGCCGTTTTTGCAACTGGCGCAACAAGCGGGCGTGACCCGAGTGGCCGATGGT
>JAKFXJ010000337.1 GCA_021731425.1 Limnohabitans sp.
GGGTAGTTGGCGGTTATGGCGTGGGCGATCTGCTGCATCATCACCGTCTTGCCCGACTTGGGCTGCGCAACGATCAGGGCACGCTGGCCGCGGCCGAGCGGGGCGATGATGTCGATCACGCGGGCGGTGATGTTTTCTTCGCCCTTGATGTCACGCTCCAGGCGCATCTGCTCTTTGGGGAACAGCGGCGTCAAGTTCTCGAACATGACTTTGTGTTTGTTGTTCTCGGGCAGGTCGTCGTTGACCTTGTCCAGCTTGGTCAGGGCAAAGTAGCGCTCGCCGTCTTTGGGGATGCGCACTTCGCCTTCGATCATGTCGCCGGTATGCAGGTTAAAGCGCCGCACCTGGCTGGGGCTGATGTAGATGTCGTCCGTGCTGGCCGTGTAGCTGGAATCGGGGCTGCGCAAGAAGCCAAAACCGTCAGGCAGGATCTCGAGCACACCGTCGGCAAAGACCTGTTCGCCTGCTTTGGCGCGTTTCTTGATGATGGCAAACATCAGCTCCTGTTTGCGCATGCGACCGGTGTTCTCGATTTCGAGCGTGTCGGCTTGCTTCAGGAGTTCGGACACATGGAGTGCCTTGAGTTCGTTCAAATGCATGGGATTTGGCCTGTGGCGAATCGGTCGGCTGGGGACCGTTGTTCGGATAACCGGGTGGAAATGTTCTGGACCGGAGGCCGCCCGGGGTTAGGGGCTGGTGCTTCCGGCAGTCTTGGCGCTGTCCCGTGTTCGGGTTGCCTGTAGGAAATTATGACAGGTTTTCAGGCGGCCCCAAAAACAAAAACCGGGCCATGTGGGCCCGGTTGTGAGGGATACGTCCGGCGAAGCCGGACGGCATCGGAGCATCAAGCCAGTTGCTGGTCGATAAAAGCGGTCAATTGCGACTTGCTCATGGCGCCCACTTTGGTGGCCGCGAGTTGGCCGCCTTTAAAGATCATGAGGGTGGGGATACCGCGAATGCCGAACTTGGCGGGAATGTCACGGTTGTCGTCGACGTTCATCTTGGCAATTTGCAGCTTGCCTTCGTAAGCGCTGGCCACTTCGTCCAAGATGGGAGCAATCATTTTGCAAGGGCCGCACCATTCGGCCCAGAAGTCCACCACCACGGGTTGGCTCGATTGGAGCACGTCGGCTTCGAAAGTGGCGTCGGTGGTGTGTTTGATCAGATCGCTGGCCATGGCCTTTTCCTTGTGAACATTGAGATGCGGCTAAAGTGGTTCTATTTTGACAGAAACTCGGTGCATTCGCGTATCACCCCCTCTTGCCAGATAACTAAGACATGAGCCTTTCAGAACCGACTTCCGATTTTCAAAACGTACCAGAGCTTTCGGTGGAGGTGGCCATTGTGGGGGGTGGCCCCGCTGGCTTGATGGCGGCCGAGGTGTTGTCACAAGCGGGCGTGTCGGTGCACCTGTTTGACGCCATGCCCTCGGTGGGGCGTAAATTTTTGCTGGCCGGCAAGGGCGGCTTGAACCTCACCCACGCCGAGCCCTCGGCCCAGTTCAACACCCGTTTTGGCCCACGCGAGACCGAGGTCAGCCAGTGGCTGTCAGGGCTGGATGCACAGGGCGTGCGCGACTGGGCGCAGAGTTTGGGTGTGAGTACTTTTGTTGGCACCTCAGGCCGTGTGTTTCCGGCCGAGATGAAAGCCGCTCCTTTGCTGCGGGCCTGGCTGCATCGCCTGCGCCACCCCGCCAGTGGTGTGCCTGTGCAGTTCCACATGCGACACCGTTGGCTGGGCTGGCAAGGCGATCACCTGGTGTTTGGCCGTCGGGACGACGCCCCGCCGCTGCGGGTGAAAGCCGGGGCCACCGTGCTGGCGCTGGGCGGGGCCAGTTGGCCACACCTGGGCTCGGACGGTGCTTGGCAAGTGCATTTGCAGCAAGAGGGTGTCGAGGTCGCTCCTTTGAAGCCCGCCAACTGCGGCTTTGATGTGTTGGGGCGAGAGGGGCAGGGCTGGACCGCGCACTTTAGGACTAAGTTTTCAGGCCATCCGCTCAAGTCGGTGGTGCTCACTGTGCCTGCCCCAGACGCCCAAGGCGCCGCTTTGCAGCCCCCACGTTTTGAGCGCAAGGGCGAATTTGTGATCACCGAGACCGGGCTGGAAGGCAGTCTGGTGTATGCCGCCTCGGCTTGGCTGCGCGACGGTCTGGCCGAGCATGGGCAGGCCCGTTTGCTGCTGGACTTGTTGCCCGACAAAACGCCCGAGCAGGTCTTCAAAGAGGTGGCCTGGCCCCGCGGCAGCCGCAGCCTGAGCAGCCACCTCAAGAGTCGATTGGGGCTGGACGGCGTCAAAATGGGCTTGCTGTTTGAGTTGTGCTCGCCGGACGCTTTGGCCCAGCCGGACGCTCTGGCCAAGCGCATCAAAGCCCTGCCGGTGCCCCTCAAGTGCGCCCGGCCCGTGGCCGAGGCGATCAGCACCGCCGGGGGCGTGGCGCTGCAGTCCATGGGGCCTGATTTGATGCTGGCGGCCCGCCCTGGCGTGTTTTGTGCAGGGGAAATGCTCGACTGGGAAGCCCCCACAGGCGGCTATCTTTTGACCGCTTGCCTCGCCAGCGGACACCGGGCGGCCCATGGGGTGCTGCAGGGCCTCAAAGCCAAGGCGCACAC
>JAKFXJ010000109.1 GCA_021731425.1 Limnohabitans sp.
AAGTCCGCAAAGGGCAGCTTGCCAAAGCGGTCGCTCAGCGCCACCCAACCGGCCACGGCACCCGGCACGGTGACCTAGTCAAAACCGCGCTTGGGCGGTGTTTTGGTCTCGGCACCGTATTTGCGGTGAAAGTAGTCGGGCGTCCAGGTGGCGGGCGCGGGGCCTGAGGCGTTGAGGCCGTGCAGCTCTTTGCCGTCCCACAAAATGGCAAACGCGTCCGAGCCCAAACCGCAGCTCACCGGCTCGGTCAGGGTGATCACAGCGGCAGCGGCAATGGCAGCGTCGACCGCGTTGCCGCCCTTGAGCATCACGCGCAGGCCAGCTTGCGCGGCCAAGGGGTGCGAGGTGGACACCACATTGCGTGCAAACAGCGGCAAGCGGGTGCTGATGTAGGGGAACTGGTAATCGAAGTTCATGTCAATCCAAGGTGATCTTGCGCTCGGTGATGATCTTTTTCCACTTGGCCGATTCGCTGGCCAGCATGGTGGTGAACTGGGCAGGCGTGCCGCCCACGGGCTCAATGCCAAAGCGCAAGAGTTTGTCCATCACCTCAGGGTCTTTGAGCACCTGGTTGGCCGCCGTGTTGATGCGGGTGACGACCTCAGGGGGCAGGTTTTTGGGGCCAAAGAAACCAAACCAGGTGTTGGACTCGTAGCCCGGCAAGACATCAGCGATGGCCGGGATGCCCGGTGCCAGCGCCGTGGGCTTGAGGGTGGTCACACCCAGTGCACGCAAGCGACCATCACGCACATGCGGCATGCCCGTGGGCAAGCTGTCAAACAGCACGTCCACCTTGCCCGAAATCAGGTCGGGAATGGCCAGCGCCGTGCCCTTGTAGGGGATGTGCACCACAAACACATCGGCCTGCGCCTTGAAAAGCTCGGCCGACAACTGCACGATGGTGCCGGGGCCACTCGAGGCGTAGTTCAGGCGGCCGGGGTTTTTCTTGGCGTACTCGACCCATTCCTTGACGGTTTTGGCGGGCGAATTGTTGGGCACCAGCATGATGCTGGGCGCATTGCCCAAGTGGGCAATGGGCGTGAAGTCGCGCACAGCGTCGTAGGGCATGCGCGGGTTCAGGTTGGGGCCAATCGAGTGCGTGCTGGAGGTCGACAGCAGCAAGGTGTAACCATCGGGCTGGGCCTTGGCGGCCAGGTCAGAGCCCAAGGTACCGCCTGCGCCTGGGCGGTTTTCTACCACCAGCGGCTGGCCCAGTTTTTCGCTGATTTTTTGCGACAAGGTGCGGGCAAACAAATCGGTCGCGCCGCCCGCCGGAAAGGGCACGATGAGGCGAACGGCTTTGGTGGGGTAGCTCTGCGCTTGGGCCAGGCCCAAGCTGGCCACAGCCAAAGTGGCGGCGCACAGGCCACGAAGGAGATGTCGTTTTTTCATGGAAATGTTCCTCTTTCGAAGTCGGTCGCAAAAATCAAAAAATGATTGTCTCAGAGGGCATGCGCCACTGCTGCACCCAAGTGACAAGACCATGGTCTGTGCCAGCGTCTGGGCCTCAAAGAGGCCAAGCCCAATAGACAACGGCCTCCAAGGAGGCCGTTGCAGAGGGGGGCACAGAAGCCCTGTCAAATCCGAAGACGCATCACTCTTCCACAAAAGCCTCTTGGCGTTTGGACTTGATCGATGGCAAAGCCACAATGATGAGCAGCAACACTGCCATCGCCAGCAAACTGGCCGACAAGGGGCGGGTGACAAAAACGCTCCAGTCACCACGCGAGAGCAACATGGCGCGGCGCAGGTTCTCTTCCATCATCGGGCCCAAGATGAAGCCCAAGAGCAGTGGCGCAGGCTCCATACCGAGTTTGATGAATGTGTAACCCACCACACCGAACATGGCCACCATCCAGATGTCCCAGGTGTTGTTGTTGGTCGAGTACACACCAATCGCGCAGAACAACACGATGGCCGGGAACAACCAACGGTAAGGGACCGACAGCAACTTGATCCAGATGCCGATCAAAGGCAGGTTCAAGATGATCAGCATGGCGTTGCCGATCCACATCGAGGCGATCAAACCCCAGAACAACTCGGGATTGCTGGTCATCACCTGCGGGCCGGGCTGGATGTTGTGGATGGTCATCGCACCCACCATCAAAGCCATCACGGCGTTGGGTGGAATGCCCAGTGTCAGCAAGGGGATGAAGGAAGTTTGCGAAGCCGCATTGTTGGCCGACTCAGGCGCAGCCACACCGCGGATGTTGCCTTGCCCAAATGGCACTTCGCCGGGTTGAAGTTTGGTTTTCTTCTCGAGGGTGTAGGTCGCAAAAGCAGCAAGCAGTGCACCGCCACCGGGCAAGATGCCCAAAGCAGAACCCAAAGCCGTGCCGCGCAAAACAGCTGGCACCATGCGCTTGAAGTCTTGCGCAGTGGGCATCAGGCCAGTCACTTTGGCTGTGAAGACTTCGCGGTCTTCTTCGGGCTTGGACAGGTTCGAGATGATTTCGCCATAACCGAACACACCCATCGCGATCACGATGAAGCCGACACCGTCGGTCAACTCAGGAATGTCAAAGCTGAAACGGGCCACACCCGAGTTCACGTCGGTACCGATCAAGCCAATCAACAGGCCCAACACGATCATGCCCACGGCTT
>JAKFXJ010000298.1 GCA_021731425.1 Limnohabitans sp.
ACATTGATGCGGGCCAGGTTGGCTGCGACGGCTTGACAGATTTCACTGTCGTTGGCGTAACGGTCATTGGGGCACTGCATGGAGATTTCGAATCCCGCCGGGTAGCCTGCATCGGTCAGCAGTTTGCGTGAGGCTTCCGGGTCAAAGGGCAAGCGCTTTTCCATGTCGGCTGAAAAGCCACGAATACCGTCGTTGATCATGCCGCCCGTGGGCCGGGCCAGGCCACGCATGACTTTGCTGGCGATGGTGTCGATGTCGATGGCTTGGTAGAAAGCCTTGCGCACCCGAACATCCTTAAAAGGATTTTTCCCTTTGACGCTGCTGCCCAGCAATTCATCACGGTGTTGATCGAAGCCCAGAAAAATGATCCGCGCCTCGGGCGACTGCAACACGGTCAAGCCCTGCCGCTCCTTAACGCGCTGAAAGTCCTGCAGGGGCACTGGATCGATCAGGTCGACCTCTCCAGAGACCAGCGCCGCGACGCGGGTTCCGTCGTTGGCGATCGGCATGAAGCTCACTTCGTCGATGTTGGTTTCGTGCTGCCCCCACCAAGTCGCGTTGCGAACAATGACGGTGCGCACACCAGGCTGGCGCTCTTTCAAAACGAAGGGCCCCGTGCCGTTGGCCTTGAACGTGGCGGCGTTTTCCACGCCTTTTCTGCGGTCGACCGGTCGGGTGGCGTTGTTGGTCTCAGCCCATTTTTTGTTCAGGATCAGGATGTTGGAGATGACATCTGGCAGGATCGGGTTGGGCCGAGCTGTCTCAATCTCGATTTGGAAGGGCCCTGTCTTGCGCACCTCCTTGACCGAAGCCAATTGCGAACGCACATCCGAGCCCTCACCCCGCGCACGGTCCATGGAGAACACCGCATCGTCTGCCCCAAACGGCGCACCATCGTGAAAGACCACGCCTTGGCGCAGGTCAAATTGCCAAACCGTGGGTGACTTCAGGCGCCAGGCAACGGCCAGCGATGGCCCCAAGCGCAGCTGCTTGTCGCGTGTAACAAGCGACTCGAACACGTTGTTCAAGAAAGACAACTGCACCGCCTCATTGAGAGAGTGCGGATCGAGCGACAGCACGTCGCCCTGATTGGCCACCCGCAAGACCAGCGGCTGGGATGGGCTTTGGCTGTAGGCCGCCGGGGCCAGGCTGAGCCCTGCCAAAAGACCAATGGCGATAGCGCGTGCGAAGCGGTTTGGCATGGTGAAAATCCCGAAATGAGTGCAGTAATAACCTGTTGATACATGCTAACAGAGGCTAGGTTTTTCAGGCCCCACGCCTTGGCTTGACGCTCTGCCCAGCACCGAAAGGCCCAGTCACCGGGTCTGCCGTGGTGGTGCCTGCATTTGGATGAAGACGCAACTTGCGTGCGGCAACAGACTGATGCTGCTAGGATGAATTTGATTCAATGGTCCCACCCCAACACCGACTGGTCCCACGATGCGCTGGCTTAATTCACTCTTGTCCCCGCTCTTATTGCCCGTCTTGTTCCTTTTTTGTGGAGCCGCCATGGCCGTTGAAGAACCGCGTTACACCGTGCTCGTCTCAGACCCGCCGTTTGAGGTGCGCCGCTACGCCGCCTTCATGGTGGCCCAAACGCAAATCCAGGGGGACTTCGATGCCGCCAGCCGCGGCGGCTTTCGGCGCATTGCGTCGTATATCTTTGGCGACAACCTGCAAGCCGGTCTGGGGGCGCAGCGCAAAATTTCGATGACCGCCCCCGTCACCGTGGTGCCCGAAGACCAAGGTTGGCGCGTGCATTTTGTGATGCCATCGGCCGAAAGCGTGCAGACCCTGCCCCAGCCGCTCAACCCCCAAATCCAACTGCGCCCCGTGCCCGAACACGAGACGGTGGCGGTGCGCTTCAGCGGCTTCACCACACAAGCGAGCATCCAAGAGCAGACCGAGCGCCTGCGGGCTTGGGCGCAGGCTCGCCAACTCAAGCTCAGTCCCACAGCCCAAATCGCCCGCTACGACGACCCCTTCACCCTGCCGTGGAACCGGCGCAATGAGATCCTGATTGACCTGATGCCTTGACCACCACCGGCTCTCACAATTAATGCCGCTGCCGTGATTCAGTCAACTAATTTTTTGCTAGTACAATTAATTCCTGTTGACCGTCCACGAAACTCCAGACTTCGTCGCTTGGTCAGCCAAGGTTTGGACTGATGCCGAACGGTTCGAGTTCATTGCCTGGATCAGCGAAAACCCAACAGCCGGGGACGTAATTCCCGGAGCAGGCCCCTTGCGCAAAGTCCGTTGGTCGCGCCAGGGCATGGGCAAGAGCGGTGGTGCCAGGGTGATTTATTTCAACCGCTTAGCCAACGGAGAGATTGTTCTTTTGTTGGTTTACGCCAAAGCCAAATTTGACAACCTGAGACCAGAACTGCTGCTGAAACTGAAGGAGCGATTCGATGCCTAAAACCAAATCCACTCAAGCGTCCACTGCAGACCCCGAAATGCTCGAATTTGAAGCAGCGCTGCTGCGCTCGGTCGATCAGGCGCTCATGGGTGAACTGGCAGCGAGCCACTCGCCTCAATCGATACGGGCGCGTGGTGCAGGCCGCCCCGTCGGCAGCGTCAAGCCAGACCGCAAAGTG
>JAKFXJ010000370.1 GCA_021731425.1 Limnohabitans sp.
AAGCTCGCCACCTCAAAAAAGCCTACGGCAGCCGCAAGGTGGTGCACGATGTGTCGGTGCAGGTGGACAAAGGCGAAGTGGTGGGCTTGCTCGGCCCCAACGGCGCGGGTAAGACCACCTCGTTTTACATGATCGTGGGCCTGGTGCGGGCCGATGGCGGGCAGATCCTGATCGACGGCGAAGATGTCACCCGCATGCCCATTCACAAGCGCTCGCGCATGGGTTTGTCTTATTTGCCGCAAGAAGCGTCGATCTTCCGCAAGATCTCGGTGGCCGACAACGTGCGGGCCATTTTGGAGCTGCAGACCGACACACAAGGCCGTGCCCTGAGCCAAGCCGCCGTGGAAAAACGCCTCGGCGAACTGCTGGCCGATTTGCGGGTGGACCACCTGCGCGACTCGCCCTCGGTGGCGCTCTCAGGTGGTGAGCGCCGCCGCGTGGAGATTGCCCGCGCACTGGCCACCGATCCGCGCTTCATCTTGCTGGACGAGCCTTTTGCGGGCATCGACCCGATTGCGGTGATCGAGATCCAGCGCATCATCGCCTTCCTCAAGCAGCGCGGCATTGGTGTGCTCATCACCGACCACAACGTGCGCGAGACGCTGGGCATTTGCGACCACGCCTACATCATCAGCGAAGGCCGCGTGCTGGCCGAGGGCACGCCCGATGAGATCGTGGCCAACGCCGATGTGCGCCGGGTGTACCTGGGCGAACACTTCCGAATGTGATGAGCACTCCACGCGTCCATTTCACGAGAGCGCAGGCATGAAACCCGGTCTGTCGCTTCGCATGTCCCAGCACCTGGCGCTCACGCCCCAGTTGCAACAATCGATCCGCCTGCTGCAGCTGTCCACGCTGGAGCTGTCGCAAGAAGTCGACCAGATGCTGGACGAGAACCCGTTTCTGGAGCGTGCCGAAGAAGAAGCCCCGGCCGAGGCCTTTGGCCTGGACCAAGCCGACACCCACGTCAGCCTGGGGGACCGGGTGAGCGAAAGCGCCAGCACCACCAGCAGCAGCGACGATGGCCCCAGCGAAACCCGCGACGAAGCGGTGACCGATGTGGCCGAGAGCTGGGATGGTGACGGCAGCGTGGACATGCGCCCCGACGACAGCGAATGGGGCGGCGATGCGGCGCCACGCCAAAACAACGGCGAAGAAACCGCCGACGCCATTGACCTGGCCCACAGCAGCGGGTCCCTCACTGACTTTTTGCACCGCCAGGCGCTGTCGCTGCGCCTGTCCGAAGTGGACCGCGCTGCGCTGCGCTTTCTGATCGAGTCGCTCAACGAAGACGGCTACCTGACCGACACCCTGCCCGAGCTGGCCACGAGCTTGGCGGGCAGCGACGATTACGAGCAAATTGACGAGCTGGTGCACCACTTCACCGTGGCGCTGGGTTTGCTGCAATCGCTCGAGCCCGTGGGCGTGGGCGCTCGCGACTTGGCCGAGTGCCTGCGCATCCAGATCAAAGCCTGGCTGCAGGACGACCCCGAAGACGAAGTGGCCCAAGCCGCGCTCGCCATGTGTGCCCAGCCGCTGGAGATGCTGGCCAAGCGCGACTTCAAACGGCTGGCGGTGGCCTGCGGCCTGAACGAGGCTGTGGTCAAAACCGCCATCGCCTTCATCGCCCGACTCGAACCCAAACCCGGCCGCCCCTTTGTGCAGGCCGAGCAAAACATCATCATCCCCGATGTGCTGGTGGTGAACACCAGCAAGACAGCCACACCCAAATTCCGCATCCAGCTCAACCCCGACGTGATGCCCAAGCTGCGTGTGCACGACATCTATGCCAACGCCCTGCGCGGCGGCAAAGGCGACAACCACGCGGGCCTGCAGCAGCGCCTGCAAGAAGCGCGTTGGTTCATCAAAAACATCCAGCAGCGCTTTGACACCATCTTGCGCGTGTCCACCGCCATCGTGGAGCGGCAAAAGAACTTCTTGACGCACGGTGAGCTGGCCATGCGCCCGCTGGTGCTGCGCGAGATTGCCGACGAGCTGGGCATGCACGAGTCCACCATCAGCCGCGTGACCACGGCGAAATACATGTCCACGCCGCAAGGCACCTTTGAGCTGAAGTATTTCTTTGGCTCGGGCCTGGGCACCGACAGCGGCAGTGCCGCGTCGAGCACCGCCGTGCGGGCGCTCATCAAGCAGTTTGTCGCCGCCGAAAAACCCGCCAAGCCGCTGTCGGACAACCAGATTTCCGAGATGCTGAAAGAGCAAGGCATCGACTGCGCCCGCCGCACGGTGGCCAAGTACCGCGAAGCCCTGAAGATCGCGCCTGCGAACCTGCGCAAAACCCTTTGAGAGTATTTGAGTGAATTCATTGAACCTGTTCATGCCTTGCGCCGCGGGCGTTGAGGGCTTTTTGGCCGACGAGGTGCACGCCATCACGGGCCTGACAGGCCACGACCTGCTCACGGGCCGTGGCGGCGTGATGGCCCGCGCTTCGTGGCGCGATGCCCTGCGCATCAACCTGCACAGCCGCCTGACGCAGCGTGTGCTGGTGCAGCTCTCGGTCACCGATTACCGCAACGAAAACGACCTGTACAACGCGGCCAGCGAAGTGGCTTGGGAAATCTGGTTCACCCCCAAACAA
>JAKFXJ010000259.1 GCA_021731425.1 Limnohabitans sp.
AGACTGCGGCTTGTCGGCGCAGCACCCGGTTGAGCAGCAACTGCGACGCATCTTCCCCGAAGTCGGGCCCTTTGACGGACAACGCCCGGGCGAGGAAGCCTCGCTGGCCCACGCCCTGGAAAAAGTGACCCTGAGCCTTCAGGCGCATGCTGGCTGCCCCGTCTCCTTCAGCCGCACCACACCCACAGAAGAACCCGGCGTGTTCCAGGTGGTGGTGCAATACACCGAGGAAGCAGTGGGCCGTCTGGCGCTGAATCTGGCCGAGCAACTGTGCCAAGCCGCCAAGGCCGGCGCCGGTTTCGACTTGGAAGGGGCCATTGAGCAACTGCACGAACTCGACGAAGACGTGCGTCTGGGGCCTTCCACCGGCGCGATTGTGGACGCGGCCGTGGCACGCGGCATTCCGATCCGACGCCTGACCGATGGCAGCCTGGTTCAGTTTGGCTGGGGCGCGAAACAGCGGCGTATTCAGGCCGCTGAGACGGACACCACCAGCGCCATTGCCGAATCAATCGCCCAAGACAAAGACCTGACCAAGAGCCTCTTGCATGCCGCGGGTGTGCCCGTGCCCATGGGCCGCCCCGCCAAGAACCTGGACGAAGCCTGGGCCATTGCCCAAGAAGTCGGTCTACCGGTGGTGGTCAAGCCACAGGATGGCAACCAAGGCAAAGGGGTCTCGGTCAACATCACCGCTCGACAAGCTTTTGACAATGCCTACGCCACCGCCGAGCGGTATGGCACCGTCTTGGTCGAAAAGTTTTTGCCCGGTCACGATTACCGCCTGCTGGTGGTGGGCCAACAATTGGTGGCCGCCGCTCGCCGCGAGCCGCCACTCGTGGTGGGCGACGGCAAGCACACGGTGCGCCAATTGGTCGACCAGGTCAACGCCGACCCCCGCAGGGGTGAAGGCCATGCCACCTCGCTGACGAAAATCCGTTTTGACGACATCGCCATCGGCCGCCTGCATGCCCAAGACCTGGAGCCCGAGTCGGTCCCCGCCAAGGGCCGCCGCGTGATCCTTCGCAACAACGCCAACCTGTCCACCGGCGGCACCGCCACCGACGTGACCGACGAAGTCCACCCCGAGGTCAAAGCCCGCGTGATCGCGGCAGCGCAAATGGTGGGTGTAGACATTTGTGGCGTGGATGTGGTCTGCGAATCGCTCTCGCGCCCGCTTGAAGAACAAAACGGCGGCATTGTCGAACTCAACGCCGCTCCGGGCCTGCGGATGCACATCAGCCCCTCTTTTGGCAAAGGACGGGACGTGGGCAACGCCGTCATCGACCACATGTTCCCGGATGATGGCAATGGCCGCATCCCGGTGATTGCGGTGACCGGCACCAACGGCAAAACCACCACCGTGCGCTTGGCCGCCCACCTGCTCAAAGCGCAAGGTCTTCGCGTGGGCATGACCAACACCGATGGCGTGTATGTCAATGGCCGCCAAACCGATTCGGGCGACTGCAGCGGCCCGCGCAGCGCCCGCAATGTATTGATGCACCCCGATGTAGACGCCGCCGTGTTCGAGACCGCCCGGGGCGGCTTGCTGCGCGAAGGCCTGGCTTTTGACCGCTGCCAGGTGGCGGTGGTGACCAACTTGGGCGCAGGCGACCACCTGGGCCTGAACTACATCACCACGCTGGAAGACCTGTCGGTTCTCAAGCGGGTGATTGTGCTCAACGTGGAGCCATCGGGCATGGCCGTGCTCAATGCCAACGACCCGGCCGTGGTGGCTATGGCCCGGCACTGCCCAGGCGATGTGACGTTTTTTGCACTCGATGCCAACCACCCCGTGCTCGCCACGCACCGTGCCCAAGGCAAACGCGTGGTCTATGTGGAAGACGGTGCCATCGTGGCCCAAAAGGGCAAGCAGGTGTTCCGCATTCCGCTCAGCCAAGTGCCACTCACGCGGCACGGCCAAATTGGTTTCCAAACCGAAAACGTGCTCGCTGCCGTCGGTGCGGCCTGGGCTGTGGATGTGCATTGGGACGCCATCGCCCAAGGCCTGGCCACTTTCATCAGCGACATCCAGGGCGTGCCCGGACGCTTCAACCTGTTCGACTACCGGGGGGCGACCCTGATTGCCGACTATGGGCACAACCCCGACGCCATCGCGGCCTTGGTGCAAGCGGTGGATAACATGCCTGCGAACAAACGTGTGGTGGTCATCAGCGGTGCTGGTGATCGACGCGATCAGGACATCCGCGACCAGACACAAATTCTGGGCAAGGCTTTTGACGAAGTGCTGCTATATCAGGACGCTTGCCAACGCGGACGCGAAGACGGCGAGGTGATTGGTTTGCTGCGCGAAGGCCTGCAAGGCGCCTTGCGCACCACGCATGTGCAAGACATCCAGGGTGAATTCAACGCCATCGACACCGCCCTGTCACGCCTGTCACCGGGCGATCTGTGTCTGATTTTGATTGACCAGGTGGAAGAGGCCCTGGCCTACATCACCGAAAAAGTCAAAGCCAGCCAAGTGGGCTGAGGGCCCCAGCCCAAGATCAAACCATCGGGTTCATCAGCAAGGCCAGTGCCACACTGGCCTTGAAGGCCCCCACCCAAAACCACCATCGCCACACGGTGGGTG
>JAKFXJ010000349.1 GCA_021731425.1 Limnohabitans sp.
CTTATTGTCATAAATGCCGCGTCTGGGGATTCCCCCCAGCGCAGCAAACGAGCGGGTGTGGGCATCAAACAGCATTTCGTGACCCTGACTGGGATCCCGAGTTCGACACCAAATGACGCAAGTTGTTGATTCATATAGGACTCGCTTCAAACTTGCCACTACAAAAGGCTCAACTGTACGTCTTGGGTTGGTTTTTTGATGTTCAAAGTCTCCAGCACTTTGGCCTGTGCCTCGTTGATGCTCGAAATCCCCGATATGGGCTCTGCCTTGTTGATCCTCACCCTATGACGCTGAATTCTTCTGAGTTGCGCCAAGGCTTTTTCCGGCGACAAATCACTTTTGGCCAGCTTCAACCTTTGGCGCATTACGCGGTAAACGATCAGGGCCAGGAAACAAACAAACGCATGGGCGCGGATTCTCTCGGGCAAGCGGTGGTACACCGGTGCAATTTCTATTTCGGATTTCAGCACCCTAAAACCCCGCTCAATATCGGCCAGCGCCTTGTAGCGCTGCACCACTTCTTGTGGGTTCAAGTCCGCCACGTTGGTCACCAGCATCAACTTGCCATCCATCAGCTCTGCCTGCTTGAGCGCAGCCTCGTCTACTGTGTAGCTGAACAAATCGCTCTTGAGATCGACTTTGACTATTTTTGCCAAATGCGCCTCTTTGACCTCGTGGTACAGCCGCGCCTTGGCACCACTGTCGGAAAGCTTACGCCCCCTGCTTGTCTGACCACTGTCTTGCCCATCGAGCTTGCCAGCCCACGCCTGGGCTTGAGCCTGCAGGGCGGCAATACGCTCCTGGCGCAGCTGCGTCTGCTCCTTGGCACGTTCGGGATGGTGCGCCACCACCAGGCGCAGGCCATGCCACGGCGTTTCTTCAATAATTTCTTGTTCAGCAGCCATGGCTTTGGCTTGAAAGGCCTGCAACACCTCCACAAATTCGCCGTAACGCCTGCCCGGCACCGCCAGAATGAATTCAAGGCCCTGCCCACTGGGCAGCGTGATCTTGCTCAACTCGTCAATATTGTCCAAAGACAGCAAGCCCCGGTCAGCCACCACAATCAAGCGTTTGATGTGGCCAAAGCGGCCGAGCACTTTCTTAAGCGTCGGCAGCAAAGTGGGCGACTCGGCCTGGTTGCCGTCAAACACCTCGTGGTAAATCGGCAAGCCTTCTGCGGTCTGCACCACGCCCAGCATGAACTGACGTGCAATCAAACCTTCCTTGGCCATGCCGTATTGGCGCACATCGCCTGGCTGCTCGGACAGGCCGGCAGCACGGATGGTGGTGAGGTCATAAAACACCAGCGACAAGTCTTGATCGACCAAGGGTCGCAGCAGATTGGCCACCACCTCGTCCACAGCTTCTTGGTGGTCCATCAACGCATCCAGGCTGCGCAGCAAGTGCTGGTGTGTCAGGGCATCCACATCGACTTGGGGCATGCTCACCGTCTGCAGCCAACGCAACACACCCAGCTTGGAGTCGGGATCACACAGGCGGTTGAAAACCATGACCCGAATAGCGTGCTCAACCGGTGTGGTGTAACGGGCTTTACGAAAGACGCCGGCCAAAGCGTCAAAACCCAGTTCTTTCCAAAGTTGGTCCAGCGCCCACACATCACCCAGCGCCAAGGCCGATTCAAATGCGACCTGAGGGGGCTCAGCCATCGAGGCTGGCATGCCTTTGGCACGAAGCAAGCCTTTGAGCAAAGACTCCACCTGGCCACCGGCTTCGTCCAGACGCCCCAGTGTGCAAACGGTGCGTTGGCGGGGGCGGCCGGTTTCATCACGAAACGACTCAACCAGCTGCACGTAGGTGTGGCCGCCGCTTCGGGTGAGCTTGGTGAACATGGGGGAAGTGTAGCAAAAGCTATCTCAAGATGCAATATCTATTGCCAACACCCAACAAATACATTATTGCCACTACAACAAAATCCTAATGACAACGCTAAGTGCTTGATTTTATTAGGGTCGAGGGGCAAAAAAACAGGAAAACCGGGATTTGGTGTCGAACTCGGGTGGGCCACGAAGCACAGGCAGATCGGCCAAAACCCGCGCGTGGCTTGGGGAAAGCCCAGAAACGACAAAGCCAACTGAGAACAGTTGGCTTTAAATTATGGTGGTGCAGAAGCACCCCGAAACAAAACTCGTTATATCAACCCCTGAGTACTAAAACGGGTCAATGAGGAAGATTTCGGGCGATTGTCCATGTCGTATTGTGAAATTGACCGCTCAGCTTAGTGGGCAGAGACACCGAATTTCAAGCCAGTGGCCTTGAGCACGGCGCTGAGTGTCCTGATGGTCGGATTGCCACGGCTTGAGAGTGTGCGGTAAAGCGTCTCACGCGAAAGATGCGCCTTTTCTGCAATCGAAGTCATGCCGCCACGCGCTTGAACGACCTTTCTGAGTGCTATCAGGTAGGTTTTGGGATCATCTGTCCGCGCCGATTGAATTCTGACCCACCCTGCCGATTCAATATTGACCCAGGACGGATAGTTGCTTTTTGATTTTGCAACTGTGGATAAGTGTACTTGATACCTGTTTTTTTGATCCCCTTTGGG
>JAKFXJ010000083.1 GCA_021731425.1 Limnohabitans sp.
AACGCCATTGACTTCGATCCAGGCCCGGTCATAAGCGTTGATGGTCGGCGCATTGGATTTGTCGGGTTGGAGTTTCATGGGGAGGTCAAAGTGGGGGAAAGCGCAATTAGAGGTCAAGCTCTGGAAAACTGCGCTCGTGAGGCACAAGAAATGTGGTCAAATTATAGGTTTTCCCTCATCCACACTGCCTTTGGAGGCACTTTGAAGACCATTCAGAAATCTGCCAAGCTCGCCAACGTTTGTTATGACATCCGGGGGCCCATCATGGACCGAGCGCGTCAGATGGAAGAGGATGGCCACAAGATCATCAAACTGAACATCGGCAACTTGGCTGTTTTTGGTTTTGATGCCCCTGAAGAAATCCAGCAGGACATGATCCGCAACCTGCCCAACTCGGCGGGTTATTCGGACAGCAAAGGTATTTTTGCAGCCCGCAAAGCGGTGATGCACGAGACCCAAAAACAAGGCATTTTGGGCGTCACCTTGGACGACATTTACCTGGGCAATGGCGCCAGCGAATTGATCGTCATGGCGACCAACGGTTTGCTGGACGATGGCGACGAATTGCTCTTGCCTTCGCCCGATTACCCACTGTGGACTGCGGCGGCCAGTTTGTCGGGCGGCACGCCTGTGCATTACCGCTGTGAAGAATCCAACGGTTGGATGCCCGATTTGGACGACATTCGTGCCAAGGTCACATCCCGCACCAAGGGCATTGTGGTCATCAACCCCAACAACCCCACGGGTGCTTTGTACAGCGATGCCTTGCTGCAGGGCATCGTGGCCATTGCCCGTGAGCATGGATTGGTGATTTTTGCCGATGAGGTGTACGACAAGGTCTTGTACGACGGCGTCAAGCACACGCCACTGGCCAGCTTGTCGCAAGACGTGCTGACCCTGACCTTCAACTCCTTGTCAAAAAGCTACCGCTCTTGCGGCTACCGTGCGGGCTGGATGGTGATTTCGGGCGACAAGAAAGCGGCCCGCGATTACATCGAAGGCCTGAACATGCTCTCTAACATGCGTTTGTGTGCCAACGTTCCGGGCCAATGGGCCATTCAGACGGCGCTGGGTGGCCACCAAAGCATCAATGAACTGGTGGGTGAAGGCGGTCGCCTGCGCAAGCAGCGGGACCTGGCCCATCAACTCATCACAGCCATTCCTGGCGTCAGCTGCGTCAAGCCCCGTGCGGCTTTGTACATGTTTCCCAAGCTCGATCCGAAGATCTACCCGGTGCAAGACGACCAGGACTTTTTCTTGCAGTTGCTGGAAGAAACCAAGGTCATGCTGGTTCAGGGCACGGGTTTCAACTGGCCTGATCCCGACCACTTCAGGATTGTGTTCCTGCCGCACGAGGATGATTTGAGAGAGGCGATTGGTCGCGTGGCGAGATTTTTGGAAAGCACACGCAAGCGCCTGGGCACCGACAAATTGGTGGCCTGATTTTTTTGAGAAATGCCCGGCACGGCCGGGCGCAACGTTAAAGAGAAGTGAATGAAACCGATCAAAGTGGGCCTGTTGGGCATTGGCACTGTGGGCAGCGGCACCTTCAATGTGCTCCAGCGTAACCAACAAGAAATTCAGCGCCGTGCCGGCCGTGGCATCCAAATCGCCATGGTGGCCGACCTGGACGTGGCGCGTGCCAAGACCATGGTGGGCGAAGGTGTTGAGGTGGTGGCCGATGCCCGTGCGGTGATTGCCAACCCCGAGATCGACATCGTGGTCGAGTTGATCGGCGGCTACGGCATTGCCAAAGCCTTGGTCATGGAAGCCATTGCCGCAGGCAAACACGTGGTCACAGCCAACAAAGCCTTGCTGGCCGTGCATGGCACCGAGATTTTTGCAGCTGCTCAAGCCAAAGGCGTCATGGTGGCTTTTGAAGCGGCCGTGGCAGGCGGCATCCCGATCATCAAGGCCCTGCGCGAAGGCTTGACGGCCAACAGCATCCAGTGGGTGGCGGGCATCATCAATGGCACGACCAACTTCATCTTGTCCGAGATGCGCGACAAGGGCTTGGACTTTGGCGTGGTGCTCAAGGAGGCCCAGCGCTTGGGTTATGCCGAAGCCGATCCGACCTTTGACATCGAGGGCGTGGACGCCGCGCACAAAGTGACCCTGATGAGCGCGATTGCGTTTGGCATTCCAGTGCAGTTTGACAAGGCCTATGTCGAAGGCATCACCAAGCTGGGTGCGGCCGACATCAAGTACGCCGAGCAATTGGGCTACCGCATCAAGCTGCTCGGCATCACCAAGCGCACCGCACAAGGCATTGAGTTGCGCGTGCACCCTAGCTTGGTCCCGACCCAGCGTTTGATCGCCAACGTCGAAGGCGCGATGAATGCCGTGATGGTGCAGGGCGATGCCGTGGGCACCACTTTGTATTACGGAAAAGGCGCAGGCTCTGAGCCCACCGCCAGCGCGGTGATCGCCGACTTGGTGGACATCACCCGTTTGCACACCGCCGACCCGCTTAACCGCGTGCCACACCTGGCCTTCCAGCCTGGCTCCATGAGCAACTTGACCGTGTTGCCCATGTCCGAGGTGGTGACCAGCTATT
>JAKFXJ010000163.1 GCA_021731425.1 Limnohabitans sp.
ATGCAAAGCTCTCAAAACCTGAAAGACCCTTCTCTTCCTCATGCTTGGGCCGACTTGCAGGCCGAAGCCAAGCTGAGTGACTGGCTGGAGCCCGAGGCTCATCGACTGGCCTTTGCCGACCCCGAATTTTTACTGCGTCGCGAAACCCGGGGCATTCGCTTTCAGCTGGAAATGCTCAAACCCGATCTGGCCCAAGCCGAAGCCGGTATTGAACACACGGTGGTCGTCTTTGGCAGCGCCCGCTTTGTTGACCGGGCCACCGCCCAAGCCCAACTTGAGGCAGCGCAGCAAAGCGGGCATGCACAGGAACTGGCCAAAGCCCAGGCGATGGTGCGCAACGCCGAGCATTACGAGAACGCCCGTGTGTTTGCCCAACTGGTCGCCCGCGCCTGCTCCTGTCTGCCAGACGATGAAAAGCTCTTCATCTGCACCGGAGGCGGCCCCGGCATCATGGAGGCGGCCAACCGAGGAGCGCAAGAGGCCGGTGCGCCTTCGGTGGCGCTCAACATTGCCCTGCCCCACGAACAGCACCCCAACCCTTATGTCACGTCCGATCTGAGCTTCAAGTTCCACTACTTCGCGCTGCGCAAAATGCATTTCATGATGCGGGCCAAGGCCTTGGTGGCGTTTCCCGGTGGCTTTGGCACCCTGGACGAGTTGTTCGAGGTCATGACGCTGGTGCAAACCCGCAAAGCCCGGCCTGTGCCGATCTTGCTGTTTGGCACCACCTTCTGGAAAGGGCTGATCAACATGGAGTTGTTGATCGAAGAGGGCACGATCTCTGCGAGTGACCTCCAGCTGTTCCATTACGTGGACACCCCTGAAGACGCTTGGCAAGCGATTTGCAAGTTTTACCAGCTGTCGGTCGCTTAAGCCGAACGCAATCGCCAGGCAGACCTTGCCCCTAAACCGACGGCCGCACCCACCACCCAAAAGACCGGCCCAACGCCTGCCACAGCCCCGGCCGTGCCAAACAACATGGGCATGAGCACGCTGGACGCATTGATGGTCATCAGGCGCAGGCCCAGCGCCTCACCTTGCCGATGCTGCGGGGTGATCTGGTGCAGGGTGCTCATGATCATGGGCTGCACCGTGCCCAACACCAGCCCCAGCAGCACCGAGCACGCGCCCATGGCACAAGGGCTGGGCATGAAGGGGTAAGCGCCAAACAACAAGGCGGTGCACACCATGGCCCCGGTGATGATCTGGTGCTCTTTGACGTGGCGCGAAATGAAAGGCAAACACACCCGAATGAAGGTCGCTGCAATGGCAAACGAGCCCAAGATGGTGCCCACCACCGAGGCGCTGTAACCCCGTTCGTGGCCCAGCACCGGCACCACAAAGGTGTGCACATCCCAGCAAGAAGACAGCAACCAATTGACCCCCAACAAACGCCGCATCATGGGCTCGGCCAGCAAATCCAGGGCTCGGCGGGGGGCCGCGTTGTTCAGCGCTTTGGGGGCGTGCAGCTCTTTGGCCAAGCGCACCCAAAACCAGGTGCCCAGCGGCAGCAAGGACATGAGCAAAAATGCCCACTGAAAACCATGGATGTGCGCCGCTTCGGGCCCGGCAAAGTCAATCAACAAACCGGCCAGCACGGGCCCCAAAAAGTTGGAGATGGCCGGGCCAATCGACAACCAGCTGAAGGCCACACGCAACTCGGCCGGGTTGTGCGCCATGCGGCCCACATGGCGCTGCAGTGCGATCACCGCCATGCCCGTGGCTCCCCCCGTGGCCAGGGCGCTCAGGCACATGACCGGAAAAACCGGCCAGATGACCGACAAAGAAGCTCCCACACATGCCACGAACACGCTGATGCGCAAGGGTTTTTTGAGGCCATGGCGGTCGGCGTAACGCCCGGCGGGCAATGCCAAAAAAACCTGTGTGAGCGCAAACAGGGCCAACAATGCCCCCACCGCCATGGCGCTGTAACCTTGCTTGAGGGCCAAGAGCGGCGTGGCCATGCGCATGCCAGCCATGCAGGCGTGCAAACAAATTTGACCTGCAATCAGCCGTGTCAGTTCACGTTTCATGCCGTGGTGTTGGGGTCAGGCATCGCCACCCGGCAAGAGCGCTTGCGCCTGTGACTCGGGCAAGGCATCGACCTGGCGCAGCGCCCGGTTCATGACGTTGCTGCGGGTCTGCGCTTGGTCCAGGGTGTTGAGCACGGTTTGTGTCTGATTACGCACTTTGTCCAGCACGTCACCAAACTTGCCAAACTCGGTCTTGACCGCGCCCAGCACCTGCCAGACTTCGCTGGAGCGCTTTTCCAGAGCCAGGGTTCTGAAGCCCATTTGCAAGGCGTTGAGCATGGCCATGAGGTTGGTCGGGCCCGCCAGCGTCACGCGGTGGTCGCGCTGCAGGGTTTCCATCAAACCCGGGCGGCGCAAGACTTCGGCGTACAGCCCTTCGGTGGGCAAGAACATGACCGCGAAGTCTGTGGTGTGCGGCGGCTCGAGGTATTTTTCAGCAATGGATTTCGCTTCGAGCTTGATGCGTGTCTCCAGCGCCTTGGCGCACAACTCGGCCTGCACCGGGTCGGCCCGGCCTTGG
>JAKFXJ010000335.1 GCA_021731425.1 Limnohabitans sp.
ACCCAATACAGGCGAGTGCTGCTGACAAAGTAAGAAATCAACACCACAAACAGGGCCCAAGGGATGACGGTGAGGGCCATCCACAACACATGGACCAGAGAGCGGATGAAGTTCATACGGCGCTGAAACTCGGTAAAAGCAAATCAGGAAAGGGTTCTGACCGCAGCGGCTTCACCCAGCAGGTGATCCACAAAAGCAGCCAAGTCGGCGTGCACTTGCGTGCCCACGGGAAATGCGGGGGGCAAAGTCAAGGCCGTCACATCGGGGTACCGCCCCGTGCGCACCAGGTGCGGCACGCAGCCTACAGTCTCGGCCGCTTGCATGTCGCGCAGGCTGTCGCCCACATACGGCACGCCGGTCAAGCTCACACCGTAGCGCTCCTGTATTTGGAAGAGCAAGCCGGGTTCGGGCTTGCGGCAAGCGCAGCCTTCGTCCGGCGCATGGGGGCAGTAAAAAATCGCGTCGATGCGCCCCCCCACTGCCGCCAATGACTTGAGCATGCGGGCATGCACCGCATTGAGGGCCGCCATATCGAACAAGCCTCGCCCGATACCCGACTGGTTGGTCGCCAGCACCACATGAAAACCTGCGTGGCTCAGGCGGCTGATCGCCTCCAGCGAGCCCGGCAAAGGGTGCCACTCCTCAGGCGATTTGACAAACTCGTCACTGGCCCGGTTGATGGTGCCATCGCGGTCCAGGATGACCAGTTTCAGGTGGGTGTTCATGGGCTGGCGGGCTCAGGCGATCAAGCCGCCAGACGCGACAAATCGGCCACGCGGTTCATGGCCACATGCAGCGACTTGAGCAAGCCTTGGCGGTTCAGGCGCAGGTCCATTTCTTCGGCGTTGACCATCACGTCGTCAAAGAAAGCGTCCACCGGGGCGCGCAGCGCGGCCAGGGTTTGCAAGCTGGCGGTGTAATCACCGGCTTTGAACTGTGCCTCGGATTCGGGTAGCAGTTTTTGCATGGCGGCGTAAAGGCCTTTTTCGGCGTCTTCCTGCAGCAGTGCAGGGTTGACGTGGGCATCGACCTCACCGGCTTTTTTCAGGATGTTGCCGATGCGCTTGTTGGCCGCGGCCAAAGCCGGGCTTTCAGGCAGCGCAGCAAACGCGCGCACAGCCGACAGGAACTGGTTCACCTGCCCCAGACGGGCGGGGCGCAAGGCCATGACGGCGTCAACCTCTTGAGCGCTGAAGCCTTGCTCACGCAGGCTGCCCGACAGTCGGTCGTAGATGAAGTCGATCAAGGCATCCGCACCGCCAGAAATCTTGTTGCCGAACACAGGTGTCGACAAGGCCAGCAATTCGGGCAAGCCCAGCGCCACGTCTTTTTCAACCAGCATGCGGACCACACCCAAAGCGTGACGGCGCAATGCAAACGGGTCTTTGTCGCCCGTGGGCACATTGCCGATGCCGAACATACCGACCAGGGTTTCCAATTTGTCGGCCAACGCCACCACCAAGCCGACGTTGTTGCGCGGCAGGTCGTCGCCCGCAAAGCGCGGTTTGTAATGGTCCTCAATGGCCTCGGCCACATCGCTGCTCAAACCATCGTGGCGGGCGTAATAGCCGCCCATGATGCCTTGCAGCTCAGGGAATTCGCCCACCATGTCGGTCAGCAAATCGGTCTTGGCCAAGCGGGCAGCCTGCTCGGCTTGCGCGGCCAGAGCGTCGCCGCCGACCTGCTGGCCGATGGCTTTGGCGATGGCACAAACACGCGCCATGCGCTCGCCTTGTGTGCCGAGCTTGTTGTGGTAAACCACTTTGGACAGACCTTCGACGCGAGACTCGAGCGTCTTTTTGCGGTCTTGGTCGAAGAAGAATTTGGCATCGGCCAGACGCGGGCGCACCACGCGCTCGTTGCCGCCGATCACCAAGGATGCGTCGTCGGGACTGATGTTGCTCACCACCAAGAAACGGTTCGTCAACTTGCCCGATGCATCGACCAGGGGGAAGTACTTTTGGTTGGCCTTCATCGTGAGGATCAGGCACTCTTGCGGCACGCCCAAGAACTCGGTCTCGAACTGACAGGTCAGCACATTGGGGCGCTCAACCAGCGCGGTCACTTCGTCCAGCAAGGCTTCGTCTTCGATGGGCTTGGCACCACCACCCACCTTGGCGGCCGCTGCGTTCAGTTGGCGCACGATCTCGGCGCGGCGCTCGGCAAAGCTGGCAATGACCGAACCATCGCGCTTGAGGACTTCGTCGTACTGATCGGCGTGCGACAGCACCACGGGCGAGACCTTGGCTTCAAAGCGGTGGCCTTGCGTGTTGTTGCCCGCGGTCAGACCCAGCGCCTTGACGGGCACCACGGTGCTGCCGTGCAGGGCGATCAGGCTGTGTGCCGGGCGCACAAAGTTCACGCTGCTCCAGCCTGGCAGCTCACAGTCGGTTTCCAGCTGGTACTGCATGACTTTGGGAATCGGCAACTTGGCCAGCGCTTCTTCCAGCGCTTTTTGCAGACCGGCTTGGAGCGATGCGCCTTTGACCACGCTGTCGTAAAACAAGGCTTCGGCCTTGCCATCCGGAGCTCGCTTCAAAGCGGCGACTGC
>JAKFXJ010000253.1 GCA_021731425.1 Limnohabitans sp.
GAAGGTCGCGATGCGATTGCTGCCGACTTCCAGTTTCACCACGAAATTGCACGCGCCACACAAAACAACCACTTTGCCGACATGATGAACTCACTGGGTGCGCAGTCGATTCCCCGGGCCAGGCTGGAGACGGCTCCCGTCGTCGACGCAACACGATTGGCTTATTTGCGGCGTGTGCACCAGGAGCACGAAAACATCTTGAACGCCATTGCCGCACAAGATGCCGAGTCGGCCCGCGCCGCCATGCGCACCCACCTGTCCAACAGCCGCGACCGGCACAAAAAAGGTGCCTCGAGTCACCACTGACGCTCGCGCCAAGGGTTAACACGCATCACAACATGGCGGTTTAAGTTGTACGATGTCTGTCAAATCAACCGAAATTTTCGCCATGCCCCAGACCTTCCCTACCCCTGTTGTCACGCGCATGCAGGTGATCCCTGTGGCGGGCCACGACGGCATGCTGATGAACCTCAGCGGCGCTCACGGCCCCTTTTTCACCCGCAACATCGTGATCCTGACCGACTCGTCTGGCCATACAGGCTTGGGCGAAGTGCCCGGTGGCGAAAAAATTCGCCAGACGCTGGAAGACGCCCGCCCGCTGATTGAGGGCCTGCCCATTGGCAATTACAACCAAGTGCTAAACGCCATGCGCCAGCAGTTTGCCGACCGCGACAGCGGCGGCCGGGGCAACCAGACTTTTGACCTGCGCACCACCATCCACGCCGTCACCGCCGTGGAGTCGGCTTTGCTGGATTTGCTGGGCCAGCACCTGAACGTGCCAGTGTGTGCCCTGCTCGGCGATGGGCAGCAACGCAGCCGTGTGCAAATGCTGGGCTATCTGTTTTATGTGGGCGACCGCCAGCAGACCGACCTGGCGTACAAAAGCGAGCCCGACCAAGCCGACGACTGGCTGCGCCTGCGCCACGAAAAAGCCATGACGGCCGAGGCCGTGGTGCGATTGGCCGAAGCCGCGCAGGCCCGCTACGGCTTTCAAGACTTCAAACTCAAGGGCGGTGTGCTGCGCGGCGAAGAAGAAGTCGAAGCCATCGTGGCTTTGCACGAGCGCTTTCCCAAAGCCCGCATCACGCTCGACCCCAATGGCGGCTGGCTGCTCAAAGACGCCGTTCGCCTTTTGCGCGACCACCGCAGCACCATGGCTTATGCCGAAGACCCTTGCGGCGCAGAAGGCGTGTTCTCAGGCCGCGAAGTCATGGCCGAGTTCCGCCGCGCCACCGGCTTGCTGACGGCCACCAACATGGTGGCCACCGACTGGCGCGAGATGGCACACAGCATCCAGCTGCAGTCGGTCGACATCCCGCTGGCCGACCCTCATTTCTGGACGCTGCAAGGCTCGGTGCGTGTGGCACAGCTGTGCCAGATGTACGACTTGACCTGGGGCTCACACTCCAACAACCATTTCGACATTTCGCTGGCCATGTTCACCCAGTGCGCGGCAGCAGCACCGGGCAAAGTCACCGCCATTGACACGCACTGGATTTGGCAAGACGGCCAATTCCTCACCAAAGACCCGCTGCAAATCAAGGACGGCTATGTCGATGTGCCCGCCAAGCCTGGCTTGGGCATTGAGGTGGACATGGACGCGGTGATGCAAGCCAACCAGCTCTACCTTCAACACGGCCTGGGTGCCCGCGATGACGCCATCGCCATGCAATACCTGATCCCCGGTTGGAAATTCAACAACAAAATGCCTTGTATGGTGCGCTGAGCACCCGGGCCATTCACCTCAAAGGAAACACCATGAAACTCGGATTCATCGGATTGGGCATCATGGGCGTGCCCATGGCCGGGCACCTGCTCGCGGGCGGCCACGAAGTTTTTGCTTTTTCGCGCAGCGGCGTGCCTGCTGCCGTGCTCGAACAAGGCGCCAAAGCCTGCGCCAGCCCGGCCGAAGTTGCACAAAAAGCCGACATCATTTTCACCATGGTGCCCGACACCCCGCATGTAGAAGACGTGCTGTTTGGCGAGCAGGGTGTGGCCAAAGGCTTGAGTGCAGGCAAGACCGTGGTGGACATGAGCTCCATCTCACCCATCGCCACCAAAGCATTCGCAGCCAAGATCAACGCACTGGGCTGCGACTATCTGGATGCTCCAGTGTCCGGCGGCGAAGTCGGCGCCAAAGCCGCCAGCCTGACCATCATGGTCGGCGGCAGCGAGTCGACTTTCAACAAAGTGCAACCCCTGTTTGCCCTGATGGGCAAAAACATCACCCTGATCGGTGACAACGGCAGCGGCCAGACCTGCAAAGTGGCCAACCAAATCATCGTGGCGCTCAACATCGAGGCCGTGGGCGAAGCCCTGCTGTTTGCGGCCAAAGCGGGTGCCGACCCGGCCAAAGTGCGCCAAGCCCTGATGGGCGGCCTCGCCACCAGTCGCATTCTGGAATTGCATGGCGAGCGCATGATCAAGCGCACCTTCAACCCGGGCTTCCGCATCGAGTTGCACCAGAAAGACCTGAACCTGGCGCTGGAAGGCGCCAAGGCCATGGGCCTGAGCCTGCCCAACACGGCCAACGCTCAGCAACTGATGA
>JAKFXJ010000094.1 GCA_021731425.1 Limnohabitans sp.
CCGGCGGTTGCACTCCACGTTGGGCTACGTCAGTCCGATGCAGTTTGAAAAACGCTGGGACGCGGCACAGCAATTGAAGGCCGCATAATGAAGTGGCTAAGCGGTACGTCAAACAGGGGCAGGTTCAGTGTGCCTGTGAACTGGGATGAGGCTATCAAATGGGCTGAGGACGGTGTCAAAAACAACAACCGCCAAAGCAAACTACTGCTCGCCATTCTTTTGGCGCAAGGTACTTCAAAAAATCCTGCCAATCCCGCTCGTGCTTTTCAATTGGCTCAGGAAGCTGACCAGCAAGGCTTAAGCTCAGCTGCAGAAATCTTAGGATGGTTCTACCGCGATGGTGTAGGCACTGCAGTGGACATTCAAAAGTCTTTTCGCTATTTTTTTGATGCCCGTGAGAAAGGTATTCTGGGGGCCTCTGTCCATCTTGGACGCATGTACCTTGAAGGGATAGGTGTTTCCAAAGACCCCGCCACAGCCAAAGGTTATTTGCTGGAGGTCAAGTCAAAGCTTGACCAGCTTGGGCCGGGTAACCGCAAATTTGCAGAGGCTTACTTTGCATCATTGGAAAAAGAGGCTTCTCAACCCGTTTCCACGGCTGCCATCGCATCACCGCCAACAGTTGTGCCAGCAGCCCCAGCTTCTTCAGACAATGCACAGCAAATATTGCTGGAGCGTCTTGAAAAAATGCAGAAACAGCTAGAAAGTCTCCAAGCTTCAACCAATACCATTCAGCACAGCCAGATCATCCAGCAAAGCCAAGTGACCACTGCGCCTCGTAAAGCGCTGGTGATCGGTAATGACAGCTATCGTCATGTGACCAAACTGACCAATGCCAAAAAAGATGCCACCGCTATTGCCAAGAGTCTAGGCCAGCTGGGCTACACGGTTTCCTTGCATCTCGACACCAATGAAAAAAGCTTCAAGCAAGCCCTGCGGGTGTTCCGTGGTTCGCTTGACGCCGGAGATGAAGTGCTCTTTTATTTTGCTGGGCACGGCGTTCAATTGGGTTCGTCCAACTACCTCTTGGCCACCGACACCAAAGGCGACAACGAAGAGCAGGTCAAGGATGATTCGGTTGAATTACAACGGGTTCTCGACGATCTGAAGACAAGGAATTCCAAATTTGCACTGGCCATCATTGATGCCTGCCGTGATAACCCCTTCAAACAATCTGGTCGTACCGTTGGCGGCCGAGGCCTTGCGCCCACCACAGCAGCTACGGGACAAATGATCATGTTTTCTGCAGGAGCGGGACAGCAGGCACTCGACAAGCTTGGCAGCGATGACAAGGAAACCAATGGCGTTTTTACACGGGTTCTTCTGAAAGAAATGAGCAAACCCGGTATCCCGGTGGACAGAGTTTTGCGCAATGTGCGCAATGAAGTTGTCCGTCTAACCAGAGCGGTTGGCCATGAGCAAACACCCGCCTTGTATGACCAGGCTGTGGGCGATTTCTATTTCTCAGTCAAGTGAACTGGGCAGCCAAGGAGCTGCCTCTGGTTGGACGAACCATGGCTGGCCGACCTTGGGCAAGCGTAGCCGCCAAAATCATCTGCTGCAGGATGTTTTCAGCCCAGCACCCGCCCCGGGTTCAGGATGTTCTGCGGGTCCAACGCTTGTTTGACCGCCCTCATCATGGCCAAGGCCGTGGGGTCTTTGTAGTGGGGAAGTTTGTGTACTTTTTGCTCACCCACGCCGTGCTCTGCGCTGATAGATCCGCCAAAGCGTTTGACCTGGTCGAACACCAGGGTGTTCACCTTGTCTTCGAACTCGCGTAAGAAGGCTTGTCCATCGGCCCCTTCGGGCGCTTGCACGTTGTAGTGCAGGTTGCCATCGCCCAAGTGGCCAAAGTCCACCATGCGAACGCCGGGCACGTTTTGGGCCAACAGGGCGTCGGTTTCGGCCACAAAGGCTGGGATGTGCGAGACCGGGATGCTGATGTCGTGTTTGATGTTGAGGCCTTCGGTAGCTTGGGCCATCGTGATGCTCTCGCGGATGTGCCACAGGCCTTTGGCCTGCGTCAGGTTTTCGGCGACCACGGCATCGGTCACGCAGCCCAGTTCCAAGGCTGCTTCGAGCAGGGCTTCAAACTGTCCCCGTGCGTGGCTTTCGCTTTCACTGTCGGAGTTCTCCAGCAGCACACACCAAGGCGTTTCTTGCCAGAGCGGCACGCGCAGCTGCGGGTAATGTTTGTCCACCAAGCTCAGGGCGAACTGGCCCATGACTTCAAAACCCGTCAGGCCCGGCCCCAGGCGTTGGTGGGCCAATCCCAGCAGTTGCACTGCCGCTTCCATGCTGGGCACGGCGGCCCAGGCGGTCAGCTGCGCCGCGGGCTGGGGGTAGAGCTTCATGGTGGCTGCGGTGATGATGCCCAGGGTGCCTTCGCTGCCGATCATCAAATTGCGCAGGTCGTAGCCGGTGTTGTCTTTGCGCAAGCCGCTCAATCCGTGCCAGACCTCGCCTTGCGCGGTGACCACTTCCAGGCCCAGGCACAGCTCACGGGTATTGCCATAGCGCACCACCTG
>JAKFXJ010000316.1 GCA_021731425.1 Limnohabitans sp.
GGCCAGCGCTGCGGCCATGGCCAAACTTGATGCTTTGTTCATTGTCACCTCTGTTGGTATTTTTTAAACGCGAAAAGGGTGAAGTACTGACTTCACCCTTTACTTTGTCATCGCACGATCACGAAACGGTGGCTTCGTCGGTGCGGGTGTCGCCCTTGTTGTCTTTCCAAGTCACCGCAATTTTGTCACCGGCTTTGGCGCCTTTGACGTTGAATTGCAGGAAGGGGTTTTTTGACACGGCGGGGCCCCATTCGGCCGAGAACACGTCTTTGCCGTTGAGCTTGGCTGTGACTTCTTGAATGAACCAGGCGGGCACGGTTTTGCCGGAAGCGTCTTTACGCTGGCCGGATTCCATCTCGTGGCTCATGAGCACACGAACGGTTGCTTTGTCGCCAGAGGCCTGGGCACGGATACGCATTGGATCTGCCATTTTTCTCTCCTAAATCTTTCAGTGAATCAATGTGTGGTGGCTGCAAGTCGGGGCTTAGCCGCCGCAACCGCCCAAAGTGACCTTGACTTCTTTCTTGGCCCACAAGGCTTTGCCGTCGTTCATGATGGCCACAGCGTAGACATCAGAAGACTGGCCCATCTTGGCGCGGGTCGAGAAGTTGGCTTCGACAGCATCGGTCACATGGAACATGGCCACCAGAGCGGATGGGTTCTTTTCAACCATGATCAACAGGTGCTTAACACCTGGCAGCGCTGTGCTGGCACCCAAAGGCACCACAGCGCCGTTTTCAGCGATGTCCGGACCAGTGATGGTCACGTCTTTGCTCTCGGCCATGCTGGTGGCACCAGCGGCTTTGGCGGAGTCTTGCACCGACTTGGCGTCGAATGCGGCTTTGTTGAAAGCGGCGTGGGCAAACTGTGGGAAACCCGCAGTGGCCAAGAGGCCAGCCACAACAGCGCTTTGCTTGAGTGTCTCGCGACGGTTTTGCATCTGATATCTCCTTGATGATTGAGTGATGCTATTGAAACAGGTTCAGAAGTGCAACGAGGGATACCCCGTATTACTTGCTGGCCCCCTTGGAAATCCATTCGGCAATTTGCTTGGCGTCAGCATCGGGCAACGCCTGAGCGGGCATAGGGATTTGACCATAAACGCCCACACCACCGGCTTTGATTTTGCCGACCAAATAGTCTGTTTTACCGGCTTGTTTTTTGGCAATTTCATTGAAACCAGGGCCCACAATTTTCTTGTCTACACCATGGCAAGCTGTGCAACTGTGCTTGTTCAGGAGCGCAATCGCAGCCTTGGCTTCGTTGTTTTCCGGCTTGGCAGCGGCAGCAGGCGCCGCAGCGGCCACTGGCATCCCCGCCTTAGGCTCAGGTTTGCTGGTGTCAGCACCGCGCTGTGGACCGACGATGCGGTTTTGCTCTTGCAAGTTACCGTGGGCATTTCGCGCAAAGTCGGGCAGGAACGATGCCACTTTGGCTTCAGGCGTGCAGTCCTTCATGCAAATCTTGTTGGCGGTGTCGGGTTTTTTAACACCACCAAATTCATTGCCAGGCCACATCGCATGGGCGGTGGTCATGCCATTGCGGTTGGGCATGCGTGCTTGCACTTCAGCGATGTTTTTGTCTGACAAGACGTAATTGTCAGGCACGACGTTCGCCAAGTTCAACAAGAAAGCCGTGACGGCATACACCTCTTCCGTAGTCAGCGTCTTGGGGTTGGTCCAAGGCATGGCGCGGTTGATGTAGTCCCACAAAGTGGAGACTGTGGCCACCTTCATGATGGTGGTGCGACCAGGATAGTCGGTGCGCGATAAGTTGGCCACGCGACCGGTCTTGATGTCTTCTGCGGTGGTGCCACCAATCAGCGGACTGAACACCTCATTGGACTCACCAAACACACCGTGACAGTGGGCGCACTTGGCCTCCCACACGTCTTGGCCCTTGGCGACCGAACCTGAACCTGCAGGCAGACCCTTGAAGTCGGGGCGCACATCGATGTCCCACTTGGCCACTTCCTTGGGCGTGGCAGCACGACCCACACCTGGATATTGGGTGCTTTGTGCAGTCGCCAAGCCAGCGACCGCCATCAACGCCACCGTCAAAACAGCATTACGAAACCTGGACATTTTTCACCTCACCGTTTTCCTGCACCAACCACGACTGGATGGCGTTGTTGTGATAAATCGAGCGCGTTCCGCGAACACTGCGCAACTGCTGGTATGTAGGCTGCACATGGCCTGTTTCGTCTTGTGCACGACTTTGAATGATGGCTGGTTTGCCGTCCCAGACCCAGTCGAGGTTGAAACGGGTCAAAGCTTTGGACAAGACCGGTGTTTCCAGTCGTGCCTGACGCCAGTTGCGACCGCCGTCGGTGGACACATCCACGCGCTTGATCTTGCCTTTACCCGACCAGGCCAAACCGGTGATGTTGTAAAAACCTTTGTCCAACAAGACTTGGCCGCCCGAGGGGGTGGTGACCACACTCTTGACTTCCTGGATGTTGGTGTATTGGCGGTGCATGCCACCGGGCTGCAAGTCGATGTAGTGAATGGCCT
>JAKFXJ010000030.1 GCA_021731425.1 Limnohabitans sp.
GGGCTCAGGGCCGGGCGCTTTGCTCATGACCCCTTGGCTGCGCCATGTGGCTCTGCACCACCCCGGCGTGCAAGTGTCTGTTGGGCGCGGCGCCACCGAATTGCAGTTGCAGCAATTGCGTGAGCGTGAACTCGATGCGCTGGTGGTGGATGTGCGCCGTGTAGCGCCTGCCGCCGATTTGCAGATCGAGGTCATGGCCGACTTGCGGGCCGGTTTTGTCTGTCGCAAGGGCCATCCGCTGCTGCGTGCTTTGAGCGAAGCCGAGCAGCACGCCGATACGGGAGCCATGAGCCAGGCCATGCCTTTCGAGGCCCTGCAGGCTTACCCCATCGCCTCCACCCCTTTGTCGGATGAAGTGGCACGCATTCTTGTGGCCCATTACGGGGCGGCTGCCGACCCGCAGCACATGACCAGCCTTTGCTGCGAAGAGATTGCCAGCCTGATGGACACCGTGCGCCACACCGATGCCGTTTACCTGGGCATCATCGCGGCGGCGCAACACGGCTTGAAAAGTGGCGAACTGGTCGAAATGCAACTGAGCCCGGCCTTTGTCGGCGCAGCTCGGCTGGCCCTGGTGACCCTGGCCGGTCGCACCGAGGCACCCATGATGGCTGTGTTCCGACGATTTGTGGTCCAGCAGATGCAAGAGGCCCAACAAGCCCCGGACGGCTTGGAGGCCACTGCGCCCTTCTAGCCTGCCCTGCTGGCGATCCAGGGGTCAGAACCTGCAGGACTATGCCCAAGTGCCCATGGCCCGCAGCGCCATCAGTGCGGCGATCACCAGCAGCAGCACTTGCACCAGGCGTCTGAAATGGTCGGCTGAGATGCGGGCGCTTTGGCGGTGTCCGAGCCAGATGCCCAGCAGCATGGCGGGCAGCCAGGCGGCGGACCAAAACGCGGTGGGGCCGCTGATGTCGTGCAGCGAAGTGGGCACGAGGGCCAGATGGGCCATGAGGGCCAGGCACAACAGGGCAAACAGGTCGGTGAACAGGAAAAACACCACCAGGCTGGCACGCATCACCGCCGGGGCCAGGCGGGTCTGGTTGAACACCATGGCCACCGCAATGCCGCCAATGGCGGCCAGCCCGTTGAGCCAGCCACTGACCATGCTGGTGCCCCATTGCAAGGCTTTGCCAGGTGGGCCATGAGGCCGCAGGCCCTGCAACTGCGCCAGTGCGATCACCCCGATGATCCCCGCAATCAACAGTCGCAGGGTGTCGGCGGGCAGGCTTTGCTGGGTCAGCACACCCAGTGGAATGAACACCAAATTGCCCACCAGCAGCACGCGCAGCCAGGACCAATGCACATCGGGCCAGCAGGTTTTGAGCAGGCTGATGCTGGCCAGAATTTCAAGCACAAACAGCGCGGGCACCACCTGTGCAGGCGGCAGGAACACCGACAGGCAGCTCACGCACAGGGCCGAAAAGCCAAAGCCGGTCAACCCCCGCACAAAACCGGCAAACAGCACGACCAGGCTGCTCAGCAGCAGGCTCAGGGCGGTGGCGTTGTCGGGAATGGGCAACTGGTTCAGCAGGTTCAGGGTCGAATTCATCGTCGTCTGGGCCGCAAGGCCCCCAGAATTTGTGTGAAGACCCGCTGGCCTTGCAGATCGGCCAGGTCCAGCATGTCGCTGTGGCGGTAATAGCCGCTCATGTCCAGGCCCACGCCCAGGGCCGTCAGCTCAATGCGGCCGCTGCGCTCGATGCGCTCGGTCACGGCCAGCAGGTGTTGCTCCAGGTACAGCGCTTCGTTGGTTTGCGCTGTGGCGCTGTCGCTGGGGCAGCCGTCTGAGATGACCAGCAAGATGCGGCGCGATGCGCTTTGCGCCAGCAAGCGTTGCTCGGCCCACAGCAGGGCTTCGCCGTCCAGGCATTCGCGGTACAGCTCGGGTTTGAGCAGGGCCGCCATGTCCCGCCTGGCCAGACGCCAGGCTTTTTCGGCGGGCTTGAAAATGATGTGGCAGCGCTCGTTCAGGCGGCCCGGTGCGGGCGGCTGACCGGCGCGACGCCAGTCGCGCAGGGCGCGCCCGCCACTCCAGGCGCCGGTGGTGAAACCCAGCACCTCGCAGGGCACGCCCGCCAAGTCCAGGGCGCGGCTCATCACATCCACCAGCAAGGCAATCGACTCGCGCTGCGCCTTCATGCTGCCCGAGCAATCGATCAAAAAGCACACCGCCGCATCGGGCACTGGGCGTTGGCGTTCGCGCACAAACAGCTGCCGCTGCAAGGGACTGGCCACCAGCTGCGACAGGCGGCTGCCGTCGATGCGGCCTTCGTCTTGGCCGTTCTCCTGGTCCTGCCAGCGCGGCGGGCTCAGCAGCGCCTTGAGCTGGCGCACCAGCGGCTGCAAGGCCACGCCCTGCTGGGCGATGCGCGCATCCAGCTGCGTGCGCAGGGCCTGCCGCTCGGCCGCACGCACCAAATCTGCCGCCTGCACTGTGCGGTCGTAGGCGGTGGTGAAGACGGTGTAGCCGCGCAACACCTCGTCCGGGCTCAGGCTGCGGCCCTGTCT
>JAKFXJ010000088.1 GCA_021731425.1 Limnohabitans sp.
CCACCAAGGATTCAGCTCCGACGTGAGCACGGCCGGTGGCCCTGTGCACTTGTCACTGGCGTTCAACCCCTCGCACCTGGAAATCGTCAACCCCGTGGTGGAAGGCTCGGTGCGTGCACGCATGGACCGCCGCGATGACCCGCACGGCAAGCAAGTGTTGCCCGTGCTGGTACACGGCGACGCCGCTTTCGGTGGCCAAGGTGTGAACCAGGAAACCTTTGCTCTGGCCCAAACCCGTGGTTATTCCACAGGCGGCACGGTTCACATCATCATCAACAACCAGATTGGTTTCACGACGTCTGACCCCCGCGACATGCGCTCGAGCGTGTTCTGCACCGACATCGTCAAGATGGTCGAAGCCCCGGTGCTGCACGTCAACGGTGACGATCCCGAAGCCGTGGTCATGGCCGCGCAGTTGGCCCTCGAATACCGCATGACCTTCCGCAAGGACGTTGTGCTGGACGTGGTGTGCTTCCGCAAACTGGGCCACAACGAGCAGGACACCCCTGCTTTGACCCAGCCGCTGATGTACAAGAAAATCGGCGCCCACCCTGGCACACGCAAACTGTTTGCCGACAAACTTGCTGCACAAGGCTTGGGCGACACATTGGGCGATGACATGGCCAAGGCCTACCGCGCAGCTCTCGATGCCGGCAAAAACACCACCGACCCCGTGTTGACCAACTTCAAGACCAAGTTCACCGTGGACTGGTCGCCCTTCTTGGGCAAGAAGTGGACCGACGCGGGTGACACCGCCATCCCTCTGGCCGAGTGGAAGCGCTTGGCCGAAAAGATCACAACCATCCCTGAATCGGTCACGCCACACCAGTTGGTCAAAAAGGTGTACGACGACCGTGCGGCCATGGGCCGTGGTGAGATCCCGGTGGACTGGGGCATGGGCGAGCACATGGCTTTTGCCACTTTGGTGGCCAGCGGCTACCCCGTGCGCCTGTCGGGAGAGGACTGCGGCCGAGGCACCTTCACACACCGTCACGCCGTCATTCACGACCAAAAGCGTGAAAAGTGGGACACCGGCACCTATGTGGCGCTGCAAAACGTGACCGAAAAGCAAGCGCCCTTCACCGTGATCGACTCGATCCTGTCCGAAGAAGCGGTGTTGGCCTTTGAATACGGTTATGCCTCCAACGACCCGAGCACCTTGGTGATTTGGGAAGCGCAGTTCGGCGACTTTGCCAACGGCGCACAGGTGGTGATCGACCAGTTCATCGCCTCGGGCGAGGTCAAGTGGGGCCGTGTCAACGGCATCACCTTGATGCTGCCCCACGGCTACGAAGGCCAAGGCCCTGAGCACAGCTCGGCCCGCGTCGAGCGCTTCATGCAGCTGGCAGCCGACACCAACATGCAACTGGTGCAGCCCACCACGGCCAGCCAGATCTTCCATGTGCTGCGTCGCCAGATGGTGCGCAACCTGCGCAAGCCCTTGGTCATCTTCACGCCCAAGTCGCTGCTGCGCAACAAGGACGCGACATCGCCCGTGTCCGAGTTCACGCATGGCAGCTTCCAGACCGTGATCCCCGAGAACAAAACGCTCAAGGCCGACAAGGTCAAACGCGTGGTGGCTTGCTCGGGCAAGGTGTACTACGACCTGGTCAAGCACCGCGAAGCCAAGGGTGCCGACGACGTGGCCATCATCCGTGTCGAGCAGCTTTACCCGTTCCCGCACAAGGCGTTTGCGGCCGAGCTGAAAAAGTACCCCAACGCCACCGACATCGTGTGGTGCCAGGACGAGCCACAGAACCAGGGTGCCTGGTTCTTCATCCAGCACAACATCCACGAAAACATGCAAAGTGGTCAAAAGCTCGGTTATGCCGGTCGTGCCGCCTCCGCTTCTCCAGCGGTGGGTTACTCGCACCTGCACCAGGACCAGCAAAAGGCGCTGATTGAGGCGGCATTTGCCAAACTCAAAGGCTTCGTGCTGACCAAGTGATGCGGCTTCTGGCGCTGAGTGTTCAGCGCCAGACCCTTCACCCACATCCTCCCGTACACCTTCCTAACGTACAACGCATAACGGAAAAATCATGGCAATCGTAGAAGTCAAAGTTCCCCAACTGTCCGAGTCCGTGGCCGAGGCCACCATGCTGCAGTGGAAAAAGAAAGTCGGCGACACCGTGGCCGCCGACGAGATCCTGATCGAGATCGAAACCGACAAGGTCGTGCTCGAAGTGCCCGCGCCCTCAGCTGGCGTGCTGTCTGAAATCATCCAGGGCGACGGCGCTACCGTGGCCGCCGAGCAGCTGATTGCCCGAATCGATACCGATGGCAAAGTCGCCGCTGCAGCCCCGGCTGCCGCTGTACCAGCTGCTGCGCCTGCCGCTGCTGCTCCAGCTCCAGCTGCTGCAACAGGTGGCAGCATGGCCGGTGTGGCCATGCCCGCCGCTGCCAAACTCATGGCCGACAACAGCTTGGCCGCAGGTTCTGTGGCGGGTTCTGGCAAAGACGGTCGCGTGACCAAGGGTGATGTGCTGGGCGCTGTGGCCGGTGGCGTCA